>JAZREH010000350.1:0-17054 GCA_045660705.1 Acutalibacteraceae bacterium | reverse complement strand
TGTTTTGACTAAATTTTCAGACTTTGAAAGTCGGTAATTAAAAAATTATTATAATTGCTTTTTTGGGCGTTATATGATATACTATATGATGTATGTTTATGTGTAAAAGGCGGTGTTTGTGTGCGTGTGCTTGCTGTGGGTGATGTTTGCGGCTCGGCTGGATGCAGGGCGGTTTTAAAGATACTTCCCCGTCTTAAACGCGAACATAACATTGACTTTACCATAATAAACGGCGAAAATTCCGCCGTCGGCAACGGTATAACACCCGAAAGTGCCGACCTGCTTTTTTCGGCGGGTGCCGATGTGATTACAGGCGGAAACCATACACTTCGTCGCAGGGAAGTTCATCAGGTGCTTGATGAAAACCCATACCTTTTGCGCCCACATAATATTCCGACACAGTACGGAAGCGGATTTACCCTTGTCGACCTTGGTCGCTGTCAGGCGGCGGTCATAAATCTTTCGGGGCAGATTTATCTCCCCGAAGTAAAGGCGGAAAACCCGTTTTTGTGTGCGGATATGTTAATTGAACAGGCAAAAGCGGCGGGTGCAGGTCCTGTTTTTGTCGATTTCCACGCCGAGGCTACAAGCGAAAAACGCGCCTTGGGGTTTTATCTTGACGGTCGTGTGTCGGCGGTTTTCGGCACACACACCCATGTGCTTACTGCCGATGCACAGATTCTGCCGAACGGTACGGGATATATTACCGATATCGGTATGACGGGTGCACTGCAGTCGGTTCTGGGCGTAAAACGCGAGATAATAATAAGCCGCCTTAAAGACGGAACGACAGACAGGTTTGAACAGGACGATTCGACCGCCGTTTTAAACGGATGCATATTTGAACTTGATTCCTCTTATAAAACGGTCTGGGCAAAGACCGTAACGGAGGTTGAGGTATGACTATGAAACGATTTACGGTTTTTGTTTTATCGCTTTTGATGATTTTCGGCTTGTCGGGTTGTACCTCGGTTAAAGATAACAGTTCATCGGATATATCCCTTACCGAGGAGGAGGCATCGGCACGCGGTTATGTGAATATGCTGTGTTGTTATGCCGATTCGTTTAATCCGTATACCGCCTCGTCAGAGATAAACAGAAACCTTTCCCGACTTATCTTCGACCCGCTTATAAAACTTGATAATGACTACGAGGTAATTTACTGTCTTGCCGAAGATGTTGCGCTTGACGGTACGGTCTGCACAGTAAAACTTAAAAACACCGTCTTTACCGACGGGTCGCCGCTTACCGCCGCCGATGTCGTGTATTCATATAACCTCGCGCGCGCATCTTCGACCATATATGCATCAAATCTTTACGAGGTTTCGTCGGTTACCGCCGCCGATACCCATACGGTGGTCTTTAACCTGACAAGGCACGACCCGTTTTTTATAAAACTGCTTGACTTTCCCGTTTTGAAAGCCGACAGCGACAAGCGCACCGATATCGACGATGTTGTGCTTCCGCCGATTGGCGGCGGGCGTTACTACCCGTCAGAGGACGGCACGCGCCTTATAAGAAACGATAACTTCCACGGTAAAAAAAGCGAAATTCGTGAGATAAAACTTGTCAATTCACCTGATGCCGATTCGGTGTCGCACTATGTTGAGGTCGGGGCAACCGATTTTTACTATACCGACATCGCCGACGGACAGATTGTGCGTATGAGCGGTCAGAAAACCGACATAAATCTAAACCAACTTGTGTATATAGGAATAAACCACTCCTACGGTCAACTGTGCGAAAGAAATATGCGCTATGCTATATCTTCGGCAATCGACCGCACCGAGATATGCTCATCCGCTTACTATAACAATGCGGTGCCTGCAAACGGCTTTTATCCCCCCTATTTAAAGGAGACAAAATCGGTCCAGACCATTCAAAATTCAGCCGATATGCAAATAACAGTTGAGAATTTGGAGAAAATAGGGTATAATAGTTTAAACGGTCAGGGATACCGCGTTAATTCTTCGGGCAACAGCCCCGCGTACACCCTGCTTGTAAACGGTGAAAACCGTTCGCGTGTTGCGGCGGCAAACGCCGTTGCAAAGCAACTTGAGGCGGCAGGAATAAAGATAAAGGTTATTGAAAAAAGCCTTGCTGACTATACCGCGGCGCTGTCATCGGGTGATTTCCAACTCTATCTTGGTGAGGTGCGGATTCTTTCAAATATGGATATGTCGCGGCTTGTCGTTTCGGGCGGCAGTGCGGCATACGGAATAACACCGCCAAGACCGCTTGAAGACGGCACAGTGCCTGCCGATAATGTCGCGCAAAGTATTGCGGCGCTTTATTCGGGCGGCGGCACCGTCACCGATACGGCGGGTGTTCTTATCACCGAAATGCCCGTAATACCTGTGTGTTACCGCGGCGGACTGCTTTTTTGCAGTAACAATATAAAACTTTCTTCGGGCGAAAAAATATCGGCTTCCAGAAGCGATATTTTCCTTTCGGCAGAAGAATTTGTATACAAAAAATAAATATTTTCAGGGAGGATAACAATATGATATCTTATGAAACCAGAATAGGCACCATCGGCATATCGGAGGCATATCTCTCCAAACTTATCGGTCACGAGGTGACCTCCTGCTTCGGCGTTGTCGGTATGATGCCAAACGGACACCGTCAAAGACTTTTCGGTATGATTTCCCGTAATCAGTCACTTGATACGGGCATAAAAATAACAGGCAATAACGACCGGATTGATGTTGAAATTCACATCGTTGTAGTTTACGGTATGAATATCAATGCTATTGCGTCAAGCATCACCGAAAAGGTTCAGTATGTTGTAAAAGAACGCACAGGCATCACCGTCAAAAAGGTAGTTGTCAAGGTTGACGGAATTAAAGAATAATTCTAAGTTCGTTTGCTTTTTAAAAGGAGTGTTTATTTTTGATAAACGGTAATACCCTGCGCGACGCGATAATTTCCGCCGCGAATAATCTTTCAAACAATCGAAAACGCGTGGATGACCTTAATGTCTTCCCCGTACCCGACGGTGATACGGGAACAAATATGTCTATGACCCTTTCAAACTCTGTTCGCCAACTCGAAAAACTTTCGGGTGAAACGGCGGGCAAGATTGCTTCGGTCAACGCATCGGCGCTTCTGCGCGGTGCAAGAGGAAATTCGGGCGTTATAACATCGCTGTTGTTCCGTGGCTTTGCCAAGGGAATCGGCGAGGATGAGTTTGTGACTGCCGAAAACCTTGCCGCCGCCTTTGCAATGGGCGTTGACGCGGCGTATAAGGCGGTTATGAAACCTACCGAGGGCACGATTCTTACGGTTGCCAGAGTGGCGAGTGAGCGCGCTACCGCCGCAAAGGATGCGGGCGGTGACGAGATGGCGGTGTTCAGTGCGGCTATCGACGGCGCACGCGAGGCACTTGACCAGACCCCCGAAATACTCCCCGTTCTTAAAAAGGCGGGTGTTGTTGACGCGGGCGGACGCGGCTTTGTCCTTATACTTGAGGGTATGATGTCGGTATTTGAAAACGGCGTTATAATTGCCGCCGAAAATGCTGCGGCAGAACCTGTTGAGGAGGAATCTGAGCGCAACGCTGCGGGCGAGTTTGAGAGTGAAATTACCTTTACCTACTGTACCGAGTTTATTGTTAACCGCAGTAGCGAGTGTGAAAAGGAACCGCAGGAACTTCGCGGATATCTTGAAACCATCGGTGACTGTGTTGTTGTGGTTGACGATGATGAGATTATAAAGGTTCATGTTCACACCGACCACCCCGGTAATGCTATTGAAAATGCACTTACCTTTGGTAGTCTTGTTCATTTAAAGATTGAAAATATGCGCGACCAGCACGAACGCGCTAAACACGATGCCGCTAATGCACAGAAGAAACCCGCCAAAACTGCCGACCGCAGTGAGGCGATTAAGTCGGTCGAGCCCACAAAGCCGGTTGGCTTTGTATCGGTCTGTGCGGGTGACGGTATTGCCGCACTGTTTAATGACCTTGGTGTTGATACCATCGTCAGCGGCGGTCAGACAATGAATCCCAGTACCGACGATATTTTAAGGGCGGTTGAAAGCACTCCTGCCGAAACGGTATTCGTGCTTCCTAATAATAAAAATATCATTATGGCGGCAGAGCAGACCATTCCGATAAGCACACGAAAGGTTATTGTTCTGCACACCCGTACAATTCCGCAGGGTGTAACGGCTATGCTTAACTTTGACGAAAGTGTTGAGCCGAATGCCAACGCAATCACGATGCAAAAGGCGGCGGAGGCGATTACCACAGGACAGATTACCTTTGCGGCACGCGATTCCGATTATGACGGTCACGCCATAAAGAAAGGCGAACTGTTAGCACTTTTAAACGGTAAGGTTTCATTTGTTGACACCGACCTTGAAAAGACGGTTTTAAAACTTCTTAAACAGATGATGAAGCGCGACAGCGAATTTATTACCGTAATGTACGGCGAGGATGTTACCGACGAACAGGCTGCCGTTATTGAGGAACAGGTTAACGCCAAGTTCGGCGGTAAGGCAGAAATAACCTTTATAAGGGGTAATCAGCCGGTATACTATTTCATTATTTCGGTTGAGTGATTTTGATATGTCGTTTAACGATTGCGATATAAGATATCTTAAGGGCGTTGGTGAAAAACGCGCCGAAAAACTGTATAGGTTGGGCATCGATACCGTCGGTGCCCTTTTGCGTTTTTATCCGCGCGGGTACGAGGATTGGAGTGTTATCACCCCGATAGGCGACTGTGTTGCGGGTGAAAAGGTCTGCGTGCGCGCCCGCATTACAAGCGCGATAAAAGAGCAGTTTATACGCAAAAATATGACCATCTACCGCTTTGAGGTAAGTGATGATAGCGGCAGTATGCCGATAACTGTTTTTAATAATAAGTATCTGGCGCAGAAACTCAATTTCGGGTGCGAGTACCTTTTTTACGGAAAACTGTCGGAAAACACGATGCTTCCCGCCATGTCGTCGCCCGAAATTTCCGAAACGGATACGGCGGGGATAAGACCCGTTTACAATGCTACCGAGGGAATGAACTCAAAGGCGATTGAAAAACTTGTAAAGACGGCGCTGTCGTCGGGGATTCCCGATGACCCGTTGCCCGAGGAAATACGCCAACAAAACGGGCTTTGCGAACTTCGTTTTGCCCTTGAAAACATACATTTCCCGCGCAGTAAGGAGTCACTTGAACGCGCCAAGGCGCGGCTTGTGTTTGAGGAACTTTTCATACTGCAAACGGGACTTTCTCTGCTTAAAGGCAAACGCCGACAGACGGCGGGACTAACGGTCAAAAGCGGATATAAAGGCGAATTTGAATCACTTCTTTCCTTTTCGCTTACCTCGGCACAGAGCAGGGTAATAGATGAGTGTATAGCCGATATGTCAAGCGGTCGGCTTATGAACCGACTGGTTCAGGGCGATGTCGGTAGCGGAAAGACTGCCGTTGCCGCGGCGCTGATGTATACGGCGGCGAAAAACGGTATGCAGTCGGCACTTATGGCGCCCACCGAAATTCTTGCCGAACAACATTTTCGCACCGTTTCGTCACTTCTTCAAAAAAGCGGAATCGGTTGTGTTCTGCTTACGGGTTCAATGACCAAAAAGCAAAAAGATATTGCAAAATCGGCGCTTGCAGACGGCACCGCACAGATTGCGGTCGGCACCCACGCGCTGATTTCTGATGATGTTGCTTTCTCGGCACTCGGTCTTGTGATTTGCGACGAACAGCACCGCTTTGGCGTGTCACAGCGCGCAAAACTTGCCGCAAAGGGGGTTCGTCCGCATACCCTTGTTATGTCGGCGACACCCATACCGCGTACCCTTGCCCTAATTATATACGGCGACCTTGATATCAGCGTTATTGACGAGTATCCGCGCGGCAGACAAAAGATTGAAAGTTACTGTGTTACGGGTGAACTCCGCGATAGGGTATGGGGCTATATAAAGAAACATATCGACGAGGGTCGGCAGGCGTATGTTGTCTGCCCGCTTGTCGAGGAAAATGAGTCACTTTCGATAACCAGCGCCGAGGAATACTTTGAAAACCTTAAAAAAAGTCCAATGCTTGGCGGGTACAGTATCGCACTTTTGCACGGCAAGATGAAGGGTAAGCAAAAGGATACCGTAATGCGCGACTTTAAGGACGGAAAGATACAACTGCTTGTCTGCACTACGGTGGTTGAGGTCGGAATTGATGTGCCCAACGCCGCCATTATGGTTATCGAAAATGCCGAACGGTTCGGACTTTCGCAACTTCACCAACTGCGCGGGCGCATCGGCAGGGGCGAGTTCAAATCGACCTGTGTACTTATATCCGATACGACAAGCGCCGCTACAAAACAGCGCCTTAATGTTATAAAAAACAGTTGTGACGGCTTTGAAATTGCGGACGAGGACCTTAAACTCCGCGGCCCAGGTGATTTCCTCGGCAACCGTCAACACGGTCTGCCCGACCTCAGGATTGCCGACCTTTATGCCGATTCTGCGGTGGTAAGGACGGCGGGAGTGGCGGCGGCAAGACTGCTGGAGGCTGACCCGCGGCTTCAAAAGGACGAAAACGCCCTTTTAAGAAATGAAATTGTAGCACTTTATAAAAAACTTAATGAAAACTAAATTTTCCCGCGGATTGTCCGCGGGAAAATTTGCATAAAAAAGAAGCCGCAATATGGTGCAAAAAGTTATTTAAAAAGTGTTGACAAAGTGTATGTAAAGACCTTATAATGTTTGTAGAGAATTTTTTGTTCTCTTTTTATTTGTTGAGTTTTATCATTGTTTGATAAAATAACGCTGAAAGGCGGTGCACACATATATGAAAGCGGTGTTTATCGACCGTGACGGAACAATGGGCGGCGGATATTATGTCGAATATCCCACCGATTACAGTGAATATAAGGGCAGTCGCGAGGCATTTGCTCTTTTAAAGGAATACGGTTTTGCGCCGATGGTCTTTACCAATCAGTCGTGTATTGCGCGCGGCAAGGATTTGGGTTACGATTTTGGTGCCGAGTTTGAGGATATCGGTGCCGCTGATTGGTTTATATGTCCGCACGATGACGGCGATAACTGTAACTGCCGAAAGCCTAAAACAGGGCTTTTAGAGGCGGCGCGCGATAAATATAACCTTAATATGAGCGAGTGTTATGTCATCGGCGACCGTTGGAGTGATATGGCGGCAGGCGGTGCTATGGGTTGTAAACTGATTCTTGTTATGACGGGTCGCGGCGATGAAAGTCTTGGGGTTGACCGCAATAAGTGGGAACAGTACGCACCCGAATTTGTAGCCGATGATTTGTATGCGGCGGCAAGGTATCTTTGTGGAGTAAAAGACGATGAAAGGTAATACGAAACTTCGTCAGGATAATATAAAGCACATTTTTTGTGAGATACGGGATAAGGGCCCCATTTCAAAACGCGAACTTCAGGAACTTACCGCATTTAGTTGGGGCAGTATTTCGACCATAACCACTAAACTTTGGGAATGTGGTTACATAATGTCGACGGGCAAGCAAAAGGGCGCGGTGGGCCGCCGTCCTGAGGAATACGATATAAATATCGCCGACAATTTTATAATCGGAATTGATTTAAGCAGTGTCGGTTTTATTCTTGTCGTCACCGACCTGCGCGGCAGGGTGGTAAGGCAGTGCCGACAGCAGTTTTACGATGAAACCACAGATTCGGCAATAAATAAACTTTTTTCGGCGGTTAAAGATACCCTTGACGAGTTTAAGGAACTTAAAATCTGGGGTATTGCGGTGGCGGTACAGGGCGCCGTTTTCGGTGAGCGCATAAGCGTTACGGTCAATGGCATAGCGGGGTGGAAAGATGTACCGCTTGCCGATATTTTAGAGCAAAAATTCGGCATAAACACCATACTGATTCACGACCCCGACTGTATCATACGCACCGAAAAATACTTTGGAAAACTAAAAGACCCCGATATAAAAAACGCCTTTTTGCTTCGTGCCGACCACGGTATAGGAATGTCGATTATGAACGAAAGAAGTCCCTATACAGGTCACGGCGGTAAGGCGGGCGAAATCGGATACACCGTTGTACCAAACCGTAACGGTGGGGGCTTTGTCAGACTTGACAGTCTTATGACCGAGGCATCGCTTATAAAAAATTACCAACTTAAAACGGGTAAAAGCGTGGATATTACCTGCACACAGATTGCGCAACTTGCACGCGGAGGCGACGGTATAGCGCGGGCGCTTTTTGACGATATCGGGTATGCGCTTGGAATCGCGCTTACAAATGCCGTCAACCTGCTTTACCCGCAAACGGTGGTCATTTACGGAACCTTTTCGGCATTTGCCGACCTTTATATAGAAACCGCACAGCGTGTACTGAACGAAAATATTTATGACACCTGTGTGGGTATTACGGTTTCGGACCTTACACACGATGCGGCGGCGGTAGGTGCCGCACTGTGCGCGGGTGAAAGGGTTGTCACAATGTTAAACTTTGACACCGAAAAGGAATAAATGTGAAA
The DNA here is from genome assembly GCA_045660705.1 of Acutalibacteraceae bacterium. Lineage (GTDB taxonomy): Bacteria > Bacillota > Clostridia > Oscillospirales > Acutalibacteraceae > UBA737. Next base: position 8,574 of record JAZREH010000350.1, on the reverse strand, counting down.
TTAATAACAGGAGATGTTGTTTATGGAAAAACTTAAAATCGGAATTGTCGGAACAAGTCAGTTAAGTTTCCCCGGAAATAAGGCGGAAGCATTCACACGCTGTGCCGACGGAATGAAAGAACTGTCGGAAAAACTCGGTTTCGACCTTGTGGTTTACCCCGAAACGGTGATTGTGCGCGAGGATGCTATTAAGGCAGTCGAGGCTATGCAGGCTGAAAAAATCGACTTTTTAATGGTTCAGCACACCTCGTACTCGGCAGGTCAACTTGCCCCTGTGTTTGCTAAAATCGAGCACGCCAATGTCGGCTTCTGGGCAATCCCCGAGGGCGAGGCGGTTGAGGGCGCCGTTCCCTTTAACTCTTTTTGCAGTATCAATATGCATATGGGTATCGTTGCACACTATCTGCGCGATTATAAAATCAAGGTTAAATGGTTCTACGGTTATCCCGATAACGACGAATTTATCCGCCGCCTTACCATAACGGTACGCGCGCTTACCGCACTTAAAAACCTTAAAAAGTCGCGAATCGGTCTTATCGGCGGCGTAGCCCCTGGATTTAATGACCTTTACGACGACGAGCGCAACATAAACCGCCGTTTTGAGGGTATCTATTTTAACCGTCTGCACGAATATTCCGAACTTGACGAAAAGGCAAAGTCATACACAATGGAGGAAATTGAGCCGATTATGAACAGTATGGTTGCCTGTTCGTGCGGCTATTCTGACGAGGCGGCTAAAAAGACACTTGAGGTCAGCGCAAGATTCTATAAGGCATATAAAGAGTTTATCGCTGAAAATAACTATGATGCCGTTGCGGTATCCTGTTGGCCTAAATTCCAAGATGAATACAAGTATTCTATATGCTCGGTTATCGGTCAGTTAAACGACGAGGGCACCGTTGCCGCCTGCGAGGGCGATGTGCTTAGCGCCATCAGTATGCTTGCCCTTAAGTATATCGCGGGCGACGATAAACCCACAATGCTTATGGATATGGGCGCTTATGACGAAAACGATAACACCGTTCTTTTGTGGCACTGCGGTCCTGCGGCATCCTATTACTGCAAAAATAACGGTTATAAACTCGGTTGTAACTACAGCGGTATGGCACACGAGCCGAATAAGGGTCTTACTGCCCGTTGCGGTGTTGCGCGCGATATGATTTTCGACGATATGCCGGTTACCGTTATGCGTTTCAGCGGCGAATGTGATAAGATTCTTAATATGGGCGGCGAACTTATGCTTCCCGATAAGTTCTCGTTTGCGGGCAGTCGCGGTTGGTGCGGAAACCTTACCTTTAACGGCGAGGACATAACTGCGAAAGACCTTGTAAACACCATACTTGTAAACGGCTTCCAGCACCATTTCCCTGTTGTTGCGGGTGACTATACAAACGAACTTAAAGAATTTGCGGCTTGGGCAGGTCTTACCGAAATTAAAAAGGTTCCTTATGCCGACTATCTTCAGATTATAGATTAAGGAGTAATTAAAAATGAAGAACGAAATTACCATAAGACAGATGACCGAGGCGGCACGCCGTCTTAACGAAAAGGGCGACAAGTTCACACTTCTCGGTGTAGGACCTATGTCAAAGACACTTATCCGTGCTGTTTTGGAACTTGCCGATGAAAAGGATTTCCCGATAATGCTTATTGCAAGCCGTAATCAGGTTGACAGCGACGAATTCGGTCACGGCTATGTATGTGACTGGGATCAGGACAGATTTGTTGCCGATGTTGAGGCAATAGAGAAAGAAATCGGATTTAAGGGTCTTTGCTACCTTTGCCGCGACCACGGCGGTCCTTGGCAGAGGGATGAGGAAAGGCGCGCCGCACTTCCTGTAGATGAGGCTATGGAACTTTGTATCCGTTCTTATAAGCACGATATCGATGCAGGCTTTGACCTTTTGCACATCGACCCCACAAAGGACCCCGAATTTGCAATGGGTACCGTTCCGTTTGATATCGTTATCGGCCGTACCGTCCAAATTATGGAGGAACTTGAAAAGTATCGCAAGGAAAAAGGTCTGCCCGAAATCGGATACGAGGCAGGAACCGAAGAAACCAACGGCGGTCTTACATCGGTTGACGCATTTGGAAACTTTATTGAGGAACTTGTTGCTCAACTTAACGCGCGCGGACTTGCGGCACCTGAATATGTTGTCGGTCAGACAGGTACACTTGTACGCCTTACCGAAAATGTCGGTCACTTTAACCGCGAAAACGCAATTAAACTTTCCGAAAATGCGCTTAAACACAATGTCGGCGTAAAGGAACATAACGGCGACTATCTTGAGGATAAAATGATTCTTGAGCATCCGTATCTCGGCGTTACGGCGATGAATGTTGCGCCCGAATTCGGTGTTATTGAAACCCGCGCATATCTTGAACTTGCCGCAACCGAGGACCGCAATGTTCCCGAAAGTGAGCGTTCAAACCTTACCGCTATTATGTCGAAGTATGCGGTACTCAGCGAGCGTTGGCGCAAGTGGGTGCTTGCCGATATGGCAAACGCAAAGCCCGAAGATGTACTTAAAGATGCCGCACTTACTGCACATATAACCGATATCTGCGGTCACTATACATATGAAATTCCTGAGGTTAAGGCGGCAATCGCAAAGATGCTCGAAAATCTTAAGAAGATAAGCGTTGACGGCGAGGCATATATTATCTATAAAATCAAGGAATCGATTGACCGCTATGCATTCTGCTTTAATCTTCACGTTACAACATCTAAACTTTTTGCCGAGGCGAAAAAATGAGTTTTTTGTTAGGAATTGATATCGGCGGCACCAAAACGGCTATAGGTCTTTACGGTTGTGATTTTGCACCGATTGACACCGTTTCCTTTGCTACCGAGCCGATGCTTGGGGCAGATTCGCTTGTAAAACGGATAGGTGACGCCTGCCGCGAAATTTCCAAAAAGAACGGGTTTGAGGGTAGCGCCGACTTTGTCGGTGTTGCCTGCCCAGGTCCGCTTGACCTTAAAAGCGGACGGATCGTATATATCCCCACAATGGGTTTTAAAGATGTACCTATAAGGGATATGCTGTCAGCCGAACTCGGTACAAAGGTCTACCTTGAAAACGATGCCAACTGTGCCGCCCTTGCCGAGGCAAGAGCAGGTGCGGGCAAAGGTTTTGACAATGTGGTATATGTGACGGTAAGTACGGGTGTCGGCGGCGGAATTGTAATAAACGGCAGACTATACGACGGCGCTGTGGGAAATGCGGGCGAAATCGGACACATCTGTGTCGAGCGCGGCGGAATACCCTGTGCCTGCGGTAAAAAAGGTTGCCTTGAAAAGTATGCTTCGGGAACGGCGATTGCCGAAATTGCATCGCAAAAACTTGGTGCTACGGTCGATGCCAAAACGGTCTTTGCAAGGGCGCGCGGCGGCGACGGTGTCTGCTGTGAGGTGGTAAAACAGGCGGCTGACCGCCTTGGCTTTGCGCTTGGTGCAGTGTGGCAGATTGTTGACCCCGATGTGATTGTTTTGGGCGGCAGCGTAATAAAGGATTTTGATGTTTTGGGTCCGCTTGTGATGTCGGCGCTTGATGACTGTGTTCAGAGTGTTGAAACAAGACAACTTCGCGTTGTAAAGGCTGTGCTTGGCGGCAGTCAGGGTATGCTTGGTGCGGTTTATAATGCCGCCGATGTGCATATTTGAAAGGAATGTTTTTATGAAAAAACAAAATCTCGGCGGTCTTTGGCAGTACCGAATCGGATACGGTGCTTGGCAGACCAAAACTGTTCCGTCGTCCGACCAACCCGTCGGACACAGCGAGTATAAAATTTGTTTTGACCGCACTCAAATGTCGCCCCGCGCATTTTTGCGGTTTGACGGTATTACCTATGCCGCACAGGTTCGCCTTAACGGCACGGATGTCGGCAGTATGCTTCCTTACTGTGAATACACCTTTGAAATCACCGATATTATAAAGGATAAGGAAAATCTGCTTGAGGTTTTTCTTGAGGATATTTCGCCCGTTTTCGGTCCAAGTGAGGGCTGGGAAAACTATGGCGGAATAATCCGCGATGTTTCGCTTCTTTACGGCGAAAAAGAGTATATAAAGGATGTCTTTTTCCACACCGAAATTAAAAACGGATATAAGGATGCCGAATACACCGTTGATATTGATGCCGACTGCGATGATAACAGCGAAATCACCGTAACCCTTTCAAAGGACGGCAAGGCAGTATCGCAGTACACCAAAAAAGCGGGGGAAGATTCGGTCACAAAGACCCTTTCGGGGGTAGAGTTGTGGTCGCCCGAAAGCCCTGTGCTTTATGATTTGTCGGTGGTACTGTCGTGTGGCGGCAAGGTTCAGGACGAATGGTCTGTGCGGGTCGGGTTTAAGGAGTTTGCCTGTGATAAAAACCGCTTTATCATAAACGGAAAGCCGACATTCCTTATGGGCGTGTGCCGTCATGATATATACGGAAATCTCGGCCATACTATACCCGACGACCTTATGCGTAAGGATATGCAGATGATTAAGGACCTCGGTTGTAACTATGTCCGCCTTGTTCACTATCCCCACAATAAGCGGATTGTTGAACTTGCCGATGAAATCGGACTTCTTGTGTCGGAGGAACCGGGTCTTTGGTGGTCGGATACCGCACACCCCGAAAACTTCAGCGGCAGTTTAGAGGTTATGCGCCGCACCATAATGCGTGACCGCAGTAATGTCAGTATCGCATTCTGGCTCTGCTTTAATGAGTGCTATTTTTCCGAAGAATATCTTATCGCTTCGGCAAAAATGTGCAAGGAAAACGACCCGTACCGATTGGTTTCAGGCGCTAACTGTATGAATATTGAAGACACCATAAAGAATTTTAATGCCTGCGGTTTCGATTTTTACACAATGCACCCCTATTCCGAAACGCTTAACCGGATTAACGAAAGTTGCGAAAAACTCTGTGATAAGCCGCTTGTCTTTACCGAATGGGGCGGATACTATGTTCAGGATAACGAAAGAACTTTAAGAAACTTCATCGCGCGTATGATACAACTTTGGAACAGGGGTGAGGACAGCCGCCTTGCGGGTGCGGCTTTCTGGGAATGGAGTCAACTTCGCGAATACGGTCGCCCCGACGGTTGTGTTGACGGTATTCTGATGGAGGGACTTGTCGACGAGGAAAGGAATCTTCTGCCGATACTTGATGTCTTTAAGGAGGCGTGGTCACATATAAACGATGTCCACACCCCCGAAGAAACATATGAGTTTGAGTTGCTTGATAAGGATTTTAATAAAACGCCACTTTCCTGTGCGCAACCCACCGCCGATTGGACCGCGGTTATGGAGGGTATCCATACACCGATACCGCGGTATAAAGTGAATAAGCGTATTCGCAGGCATATTGTGGGACCGAAACTCTGCCGTGAGGAAATAAAGGGTATAAGTATGGTTCCCTTTGCGGTAGAGGGCGCACCGCTTGAATTTGTCGGCGATGCCTGTGCCGATACTGTAACGGTAATCGGTGCGGTATGCTGTAAGGGCGGGTATCCGATTGCGGGTCGGTACGGCGAGGTCGCCGCAACCCTTTCGGTGCTTAAAGACGGCAAAGAAGTATCCCGCACCGAACTTAAAAACGGTGTCGATTTTACTACCGCTTTTTTGACCTTCGGTCCGTCAAGGATAAATCCCGTCGCCGAAAATGCAAAACCGTTCGCGCGTTTTTCGTATGATAAGGAGCACGAAAACTTTATTATAAACCGCCTTGATATCCCGCTTTCAAAGAAAACGGATTTTGATACGGTTAAAATCGAGTCAAAAAGTAATGACTACCGCATACTGATTTACGGCGTTTTTGCATAATTTTGGTTGACAAAATAAAAATACAGTGATATAATACCTTTGCAATAGGGGAGCTTGATGAAACTCAGGCTGAGAGGGAGTCCGCTTTACGGCTATGACTTCGACCCATAACCTGATGCGGATAATGCCGCCGTAGGAAAATTACGGACTTAATGGTGTATAACCGCAGGTTTTTTGCCTGCGGTTTTCTGTTTTAGGGATATTGCACGCGGAATATAGCCGGCAAATTTCCGTAAAATAGAAATAAGGAGAAGTAAAAAATGCAAAGTAAAAGTAAAAAGAATCTTATCGCACTTATAGTATCTGCACTGTTTATAGCGTTGTCGACGGTGTTAAGTGAACTTATACCCAGTATATCGCTGCCGTTTGGCGGCTCGATAACGGTGCTGTCAATGGTGCCGGTATGCCTTATCGGTATTATATTCGGAATAAAGTGGGGACTTATATCCTGTACCGTCTACGGCGTTATACAGTTGATGTTCGGACTTTCAAATCTTGCCTACGCGACGGGGTTTGCGGCGGTGGTCGCAATAATACTGTTTGACTATGTTGTCGCGTATGCGGTGCTTGGTCTTACGGGAATTTTTATGGGTCGCATAAAAAACGGTGTTTTAGCGTGTGTGCTGGGCGTTCTGCTTGCCTGCCTGCTTCGTTATCTGTGCCACTTTATAACGGGTGTTACGGTCTGGCGCGAAATAGCCGATTTGTGGGAAGCGGTATGGTTTTCGGTGACCTATAACGGCACCTATATGATACCCGAACTGATTACCACACCAATCGGTGTCGCGGCAATCGTAAAGACCGGTGTTATACAAAAGGCGGTATCAAAGATAATTAAATAATAAAACTGTTGACAAATGCGGCAGATTGTGTTAGTATACGGTTGATGAAATTTTTTCATCTGATAGAGGCGCGGTTGATAATCAGTACCCCTGTGGGCAAGGCATTGCAATGCACAGGGCAAAAGGTATCGCCGCCGAAGTTGATGTCCGGCGGGACATCTGCTGGGAATACGGAATAATATCCGTATTACTGTCGCGGTTTTTACTGCGGAGTGCTATCGAAACCGGAAGTTCACTTTCTGCCGTTTTTTTGTCGGCGGTGTTTCTGATTTTGGTAGCCGATAGTATCGGCTTTATTTTTTTGTCGGTGTAAAAGTACACAAAAAAGGAAAAGGAATGTTTAATTATGAAAAAGACAGTATTTACAGGAATGGCAACCGCCATTGTAACACCGCTTACCGAGGGCGGCATTGATTACGGTGCATTTGGAAAACTTCTTGACTGGCAGATTGCCGAGGGTATTGACGGTGTGGTAGTATGCGGAACAACGGGCGAATCTTCCACCCTTACAGATGATGAGCACCGCGATGCCATAACCTTTGCGGTAAAGCATGTTGCGGGCAGAATCCCCGTAATCGCGGGTACAGGTTCTAACGATACCGATTACGCGCTTGACCTTACCCGTCACGCCTGTGAGGCGGGTGTTGACGGCGTTCTTACCGTAACCCCTTATTATAATAAGGCAACCCAAAACGGACTTATAAAAATGTTCAGCGAAATCGCCGATGTTGCTTCGGCACCCGTTATTCTTTATAATGTACCGTCAAGAACGGGCGTTAATATTGAGCCGAAGACTGCCGCCGCGCTTGCCGAACACCCCAACATCAGCGGTATAAAAGAGGCATCGGGAAATATTTCTCAGATTGCCGAAACAGCGGCGCTTTGCGGTGACAGGCTCGACATATATTCGGGTAATGACGACCAGACCGTGCCGATAATGGCACTTGGCGGAAAGGGTTGTATATCGGTGCTTTCAAATGTTCTGCCCAAAAAGTCGGTACAGATTTGCAAGAAATTCTTCGACGGCGATATCAAGGGCTCTGCGGCACTTCAACTTGAACTTTTGCCCCTTATAAACGCCCTTTTCAGTGAGGTTAACCCAATCCCTGTAAAGGCGGCTATGGCGGCGCTCGGCTTCTGTGAAGATTATCTTCGCCTGCCCCTTACCCCGATGGAGGATGCCCACCGCGCTGTCTTGCTTGAAGAAATGCGCAAACAGGGTCTTCGCGTATAATATATAATAGGGCCTATGTTGGTCTAATTTTTCCGATTGGTGTTTTTGGTATGATTTGTGATAATATTTCGGTAAATGAAAAGGGCAGACTCACCTTTGCAGGTCGCGATACGGTGGAACTTGCCGAAAAATACGGTACACCGCTTTATCTTATGGACGAGGACCTTATCCGCGCGCGTGTCCGTGAATACAGGGACTCTATGCGCGAGTATTTTCCCGAGGGTTCGATGCCTGAATTTGCAAGCAAGGCTTTTTCCTGCCGCCGTATATATGAAATTATGGCGGAGGAGGGCATTGATGTCGATGTTGTTTCGGCGGGCGAAATTTATACCGCCGTCAAAGCGGGGTTTCCGATGTCGCGTGCCTTTTTCCACGGCAATAATAAGACCGATTCAGATATAAAGTTTGCTATTGATAACGGTATAGGTTACTTTGTGGTCGACTGCTTTGACGAACTTTATGCCCTCGACCGTATTGCGGGTCAGATGGGTAAAATTCAGCAAATACTTATCCGCGTAACCCCCGGAATCGACCCCCACACCCATAAAAAGATTTCGACGGGGTCAGAGGAATCGAAGTTCGGAATCGCTATCCGCACAGGTCAGGCGCTTGAGGCTACACGGGCGGCACTTTCCCTTAAAAATGTAAAACTTGTCGGTTTTCATTGCCATATCGGTTC
>JAZREH010000349.1:0-2330 GCA_045660705.1 Acutalibacteraceae bacterium | reverse complement strand
CCGCCTGATAATGCTACCGCGGTTCCAATACTATCGGTCAAGCGGGATACAATATCATCCTTTATAAGTAGGCGGTCAACGACCACCTCAATCATATGCTTTTTATTCTTTTCAAGTTTAATTTCTTCCGAAAGGTCGTAGATATTGCCGTCAATACGCACACGCACATAACCCGATTTGCGCACCGATTCAAATTCCTTTGTATGCTCGCCCTTGCGGTTTTTGACAATAGGGGCTAAAATCTGAATCTTACTGCCCTCATCGAGCGCCATTACGGTATCAACAATCTGGTCGGTGGTCTGCTGACTTATCTGTTTACCGCAGACAGGACAGTGCGGCACGCCGACGCGCGCGTACAAAAGTCGCAGATAATCGTATATTTCGGTGACGGTACCGACCGTCGAACGCGGGTTTTTAGAGGTCGTTTTCTGGTCGATGGATATAGCGGGTGAAAGACCCTCGATACTGTCGACGGGCGGCTTGTCCATCTGTCCTAAAAACTGACGCGCGTAACTTGAAAGCGATTCAACATAGCGGCGCTGACCCTCGGCATATATTGTGTCAAACGCCAATGACGATTTTCCGCTTCCCGAAAGTCCCGTAAAAACCACAAGTTTATCACGCGGAATTTCAACATCAATATTTTTAAGGTTATGGGCGCTTGCGCCCTTTATGATAAGTTTATCACTTGCCAACCCATTATCCTCCCGAAAAAATACATATAATATATTATTTTACGACATTTTAAAGTTACACGCAATGTTTTTTTGAAATTTTTTACAAAATAAAAAGTATTTGCTTTTATTGGAAAAAAGGTGTATACTATTTTATTGGTGATGTAATATGTCAAATAATAGCGGTTGCAGTGGAAATTGTTCTTCCTGCACTCAAAACTGTTCGGACAGAAAAAGTCTTATTGAGCCTACGGGCGAATTCAACAATATCAAACACGTTATTGCGGTTGTAAGCGGCAAGGGCGGGGTCGGTAAATCTATGGTAACATCGACTCTTGCGGTAACGCTGCGCCGCCGCGGTTACAGTGTCGGTATCCTTGATGCCGATATCACAGGACCGTCAATCCCGAAATCCTTCGGCATCCGTTCAAACGCGATGCAGGGCGAACTTGGTATTATGCCCGCCGAAACCTCGACAGGAATCAAGATTATTTCGGTTAATATGATGCTCAAAGAAACCGACGCGCCCGTAATCTGGCGCGGTCCCGTTATCGCGGGTGCGGTAAAACAGTTCTGGCAGGATGTTGTCTGGGGCGACCTTGACTATCTGCTGATTGACTGTCCCCCCGGAACGGGCGATGTTCCGCTTACCGTATTCCAGTCAATTCCCCTTGACGGTGCGGTGATTGTTACAAGTCCTCAGGACCTTGTATCGCTCATCGTTAAAAAGGCGTTCAATATGGCCAAGATGATGGATATCCCCGTTGTCGGTATGGTTGAGAATATGAGTTATGTAAAGTGCCCCGACTGTGGCAAGTGCTTCAGCGTTTTCGGCGGCGGCAGCGAAAGTGTTGCCGAGGAAACGGGTACTAAACTTCTGGCAAAAATGCCGATAGACCTTGACCTGTCGCGGCTTGTCGACAATGGCGAGATTGAGCGTTTTGAGGGCGACTTCCTCGGCGCGGCGGCAGATGAAATAGAAAAAATCAAATAGAATTGAGGTTTTTTATAATGGCACGAGTTGATGTTAAAACGGCAATGGCGGCACTGTCAAACTTTAAACTTGACGGGGTTGTCAGTTGTGAGCCCTACGGCAACGGTCACATAAACGATACATTCCTTGTTGTTTGTGAAAGCGGCGAACGCTTTATTCTGCAGTCGGTAAACAACAATGTTTTCCCTGAGCCTAAAAAGGTTATCGAAAACATTGAAAAGGTAACGGCATTCCTCGGCGAGCGCATAACCGACAAACGCGCTCTGCTTTCGATGATACCCGCAAAGGACGGCGAGCATTGCTATTTCGACGGCGATGACAGATGCTGGCGCGTTTACAACTTTATCGAGGATTCAATTTGTCTTGACCGAGTTGAGAGTGGTGAGGACTTTTATCAGTGCGCATTCGCATTCGGTAAATTCCAGCGCGACCTTAACGATTTCCCTGCCGAACAGTTGCACGAAACCATTGCAAACTTCCACAACACGCCGAAGCGTTATAACGACTTCCTTACGGCGGTCGAGGAAGACAAGGCAGGCAGAGCAGACGGCGTAAAGGACGAAATCGAGTTTGTAAAGGCAAGAGCCGATTTTTATTCGGTGCTTTACGACTATCACCGCGAGGGCAAACTGCCGCTTCGCGTTACCCACAACGACACCAAG
>JAZREH010000348.1:0-1865 GCA_045660705.1 Acutalibacteraceae bacterium | reverse complement strand
GTCCCGATTCTTGAATGCGCCCCCACCGATAAGTCTATAACTGTTACGCCGATTTATACCACACTTGAATCGGTTGTTGCGGCACCTTCGGGTACAGCGGCTGACTGGACAGGTTATAGCGAGTCGGATATGAACACCTATAACGCCGTTTTACAGGCCGAACTGGTTGATTACGACGACGATAACAACAAGATTACAAGTTATGTTGTCGCATTTTCAAGTACCGACTTTATGAACGGTCAGTGGGCCGAATATGCACAACTTTCAAATAAGAATATCGCGCTTGCTATGACCGAGCGTGCCGCCGGTATTGAGGATACAGGAATCTCCTTTATCTCAAAGACCATTACCGACGAAAGTTATGCTAACGAGGTTACTGCCGCGGGTTCAACTGCGATTTTGATAATCTTTATGATTTTCCTGCCTGTTTTGATGCTTGTACTTGGAACCTTAATATTTATCAGGAGAAGAAATGCATAATGTCTGATTTTCCCGAAAATGAAAAAATCACCTCTGTTCCCGAGGGTACAGAGGTAGAAAACACAGTTATTGACGACGGGTATGCCGAGTATGAAACCATATTCGGCGATCCCGCCACCCATAATGACAAGCGTGTTAAACCCGCAAACGGTAATAAAAGGCGTTTGATTTCGCTTATTTCGGTCTTTTTGGCGGTTGCCGTACTTGTCGGAGGAACGCTTACGATTATTAAACTTATTCCCGAAAAGGAAGAACCGACGACACCCGATTCGGCGTTTGAGGATATAACGGTTATCGAAAACGAAACGGCAAAACTTGATACCGTAACTGTTACAAACCCGCAAGGCACCTTTAAAATTGTTGGCGAAACAAAAATAGTTGAGGATGACACCGCAAGTGAATCCAAGACCGAAACTACTTGGTGTATTGAGGGTATGAAACCCGAGGTTTTAAGTCAGTCAAGACTTGAAACGGTTGCCAACGCCGCCGCAATGGTCTACGCAAGCCGTAAAATTGACGGAAAAGTTGCTGCTGACTGCGGTCTTGAAACGCCTAAATATACCGTCGCTGTAACCTCGAAAGAATGTGGCGATTATTCGATTTTTGTCGGTGATGATTCGCCCGACGGTACAGGAACCTATCTTAAACTTGACCAAAAGGACGATATTTACATCGTTGATACTACCTTTGCGGATGAGTTTGATTTTGAGTTACTCGACCTTGCAAATACCGATTCAATTAAGGGGCTTACACTACCGTCAAGTGCTGAGGGTTATGTTGATACAAACGGTGCGCTTGTTACCTTTGATACACTTGAACTCATCGGTAAAAACTTCCCCGAAAAGGTTTTAATTGAGGCAAACAAGGACGAAAGCGACCTTGCAACATATGCCGCTTTTGTGGTTAAAACACCTGTTGAACGCATTGCTGAAAATATAGACCCGCTTTTGACACTCTTTAAGGGTGGATTGACTGTTTCGGGCGCCTATGCCTTTGATACCCAAAGCAGTACGCTTGCGCAGTTTGGTCTTAACAATCCTGATATCGTCGCTACTATGTCGGCGGCGGGTGTCAGCCGTACCTACAAGTTTGCAAAGCAGGCTGACGGCGATTATGCTGTTATTGCCGATGACAGTATACTTGTTCATAAGGTTGCGGCATCGTCGGTCACTATTGCCGATTTAAGGGCTGATAACCTTTATGCGACTTGGGTTTATCTGACTTCAATCAATGACCTTTCAAACCTTACTGTAGCACAAGGTGATGAGTCGTACAGTTTTGATATCGTTTATAACGATGCTGAAGATGCCGAGGAAACCTATGTAATCACCCATAACGGTAAAAAACTTGTTGCGGGCGATTTTCAGGATTTCTACCAGATAATT
>JAZREH010000347.1:0-1276 GCA_045660705.1 Acutalibacteraceae bacterium | reverse complement strand
CGCTCTCGCCGTCGGGTAAGAAACTGGCGGTTGCTACACTCGGCGTTGTCGCAGGTAAACACACCGCGAGTGTGACGGTGTATGAATATGATTCTGCCGACCCGCTGTTTAAAAAAGAATACAACGAAGATTTAATTTTAAATATCGAAAATGTTTCATCGCGCGGTTTTTCTGTGCTGACGGGAGAAAAATACTGCTTTGTTTCGTGGCGTAATTACGAAACGGTAAGCCGCGACAACGAACTTGAACCCGCAATGTACCGCAAGGTTCGTGCGGGTGCGCTGATTGTTTATAACCGTTCCGGCGACCGCGGTGACAATAAGATTCTGATACTGTCGAAAAAGGGCGAAAAGGTGTCGGAGTTCGACTTTAACGGAATAATAAGTGATATTACCTATGTGCACGGACATATTTATTGTATCAGCGATACAACAGTCTATATGCTTGATAAGAACGGTACGGTTATGCGTACTGCCGATTGCGGTTACGGTGCCGTAAGACTTGCGGTCACAGGAACATATTCGGTTGCCGCTGTATATTCGGGCAGGGTAGAGCGCATTGAGTTAAAAGGTGAATGATATGTGGATATTTCTTGACCTGTCGGTAATTTTTATTATAATAATTTCGGCGATAGTATCTGCCCGTCGCGGCTTTGTCAGAACGGCGGTCGAGGCGGTAGGTTTTGTTGCCGCGCTGCTTATTGCATTCAGTTTCAGCACACCGCTTGCCGAGGCAACATATAACAGGGTGTTAGAACCAAAAATCGTTCAGACCGCCACCGACACCACCGACCAGACGGTTAACAGTACCGCCGATGCGATTTGGGAATCAATTCCCGAAGTTCTTACAAAAAATGCCGATAAATTCGGCTTTTCAAAGGACAAAATAATATCTGTGGTCGAACAGAACACCGCCGACGATTTAAAGGTTGTGGTTGAAAACACTGCACGAAGTGTCTTTAAACCGATAATTGTAAAACTGCTTTCAACACTTTATTCGTTTATAATAACAATAGTTTTACTGTTTGTTGTAAAATATCTTGCCCGAATTCTTAATAAAATCTTTTCTTTCAGCGTTGTGGGTAAACTCAACCGCACACTCGGCGGGATAGTAGGTATAGTAAAGGGCTCGGTTTTTGCGGTGCTTTACTGTGTGGTAATTACATTTATTGTGTCGCTTACCACAGGCGGATTCTTAATATTTACGCACGATAATATCGCAGGTTCGTATCTGTTTGGATATGTTGCGAATTTATTTAATATAGTATAATTTTCCA
>JAZREH010000346.1:0-1607 GCA_045660705.1 Acutalibacteraceae bacterium | reverse complement strand
AAATAAATTTCAACACTAATAAAATTTTCAAGGTTGCTCTGATTGTCTATGCCGTATTTTTTATTGTCGGCACCGTTTTGGCGGTACTCCCTTTCTGGGGTGTAAAAATGGACATCAACTTCAGCGGCGGTACCCGCATTTCCTATTCCTACACAGGCGATGTTGCCTTAAAGGATTTTGAGGCAACCGTTAAAGAGTCACTTAAAGGCGACTTCACAGTAAGTGAAAACACCTCTATCGCGGGCGATACAAAAACACTTTCAATAAGCCTTGTCGGTAAAAAATCGCTTGCCGCTGACACACAGGCAAAGATTACCGAAGCACTTGAAAAGAAGTTCCCCGATAACAAGTTTGAACTTTACGATTCGACCTCGGTAAGCCCGTCTATTGCAGGTACTTTCTTTGCAAAGAGTATGGTTGCCGTTCTTATAACCGCAATATTGGTTGTAATTTATGTCGGTATCCGTTTTAAGAAAATCGGCGGTGTTTCTGCCGCGATTACCGCGCTTGCCGCACTTGTACTTGATGTTCTTGTAACATTCTTTGTATGTGTTATCTTTAAACTTCAGATTGATTCAAACTTTATCGCAGTTGTTCTTACAATGCTCGGTTATTCGCTTAACGACACCATCGTTATTTACGACCGTGTCCGCGAAAACCGCAGACTTTATCCCGACCTTGATACTGCAACCCTCGTTAACAACAGTATAAACAGCGTTTCGACAAGAAACTTTGTTACCACAATAACCACACTTCTTGCCGTGCTTACCATTGTTGTTGTTGCTGAAATCTACGGGCTTACAACACTCCGTACTTTTGCCATTCCGATGGCTTTCGGTCTGGTTTCGGGTTGTTTTTCATCGCTGTTCGTTTCAGGTCCGCTTTGGGTTATCTGGAAGAACCGTATGGACAAGAAAAAAGCAAAACAATTTTAATTTAAATTTTGGGCGGAGGTTCATCCTCCGCCTTTTATTATTTTAGAATAATATCCCTCTGCTTTGGGGAAATTATTTTTGAAACGGAGATATCTTTATGAAAAGAACAAAAATAATCTGCACATTAGGTCCGAATTGCCGCGACCGTGCAACCCTTGCAAAAATGATAGAAAACGGTATGAATGTGGCGCGCCTTAACCTTTCACATCAGGACCACCGGTTTCACGCGGAAAATATCGCCACCCTTAAAAGTTTAAGAAAGGAACTTCGCGTACCGCTTGCAATTCTGCTTGATACGAAGGGCCCCGAAATCCGAACAGGTGTTGTCGAAAACGGAGGTATAAACCTTATCGAGGGTAGTCGATTTACCCTTACTGCACAGGAAACGGTCGGCACACCGACCCGTTGCCAGATAAGTTATCCCCGCCTTGCCGCAAATCTTACGGTCGGTGACAGGGTGCTTATTGATGACGGAAAAATCGTACTTTGTGTTGAGGAAATACAGGGTGACGAGATACACTGCCGTGTCGTTGTCGGCGGAACACTCGGCAACACGCGCGGCGTTAATATTCCCGACAGATTTATTGATATGCCCTTTCTTTCAGAAAAGGATAAAAATGACCTGCTTTTCGGAATCCGTCAGGGCGTAGACATCGTTGCAGCATCCTTTGT
>JAZREH010000345.1:0-2341 GCA_045660705.1 Acutalibacteraceae bacterium | reverse complement strand
GCCGCATATTGTGGGCTTTTTAAAGTTGTGCCTGTTTTGGCGCACGCCTATCTTTAGCGAGACTGTAAATATCAGGCAGGTGTAAAGAAATGTACGCTATTATTGAGACCGGCGGAAAGCAGTACCGTGTTCAGAACGGTGATGTTATCTATGTTGAGAAACTGAACGCCGAAGTTGACGAGGAAGTAACCTTCGATAAGGTAATCGCTGTCAGCGATAAGAGCCTTAAGGTTGGTAAACCTTATGTCAAGGATGCTTTTGTTAAGGGCACCGTTCTTAAGAACGGCAAGGGCAAAAAGGTAACTGTATTTACCTACAAACCCAAGTAGAGCAGTTCCCGTAGAATGGGTCACAGACAGCCTTATACAAAGGTACAGAGTAACGAGATTGGCTGATTATGACAAAGGTAAAGTTTCTGACAGACAGTCAGGGGATTTACGGTTTCAGCCTTTGTGGTCACAGTTCGTGTGACTGTGACGACGATGAGGGAAGGTTCGTTTGCGCCGCGGTTTCGTCCGCTGCATATATGACCGCCAATACCGTAAGCGAGGTTGTCGGTGACAACACAAAAGCGACGGTTGACGATGCTTTTATGGAAATTGAGGTTAACAATGTTTCCGAAAAAAGCAGGGCGGTGTTTGAAGGTTTTAAACTTCACATTACC
Source organism: Acutalibacteraceae bacterium (assembly GCA_045660705.1). GTDB lineage: Bacteria > Bacillota > Clostridia > Oscillospirales > Acutalibacteraceae > UBA737. The sequence continues at coordinate 1,677 of JAZREH010000345.1, read as the reverse complement.
GAACTTTCACTCCAGTATCCTGACAAAATCAAGATAATTTCGGAGGTGTAGACATTTATGTTGAAGATAAACATCCAGTTGTTCGCTCATAAAAAGGGAATGGGCTCCACCAAGAACGGCCGCGATAGCGAAGCAAAGCGTCTTGGTGTTAAGAGGGCAGACGGTCAGTTTGTTCTCGCAGGCAACATCCTTGTCCGCCAGAGAGGAACACATATCCACGCAGGCAACAATGTGGGCCGCGGTTCTGATGATACCTTGTTCGCTCTTATCGACGGTAAGGTTAAGTTTGAGCGTGTAGGTCGTGACCGTAAACAGGTCAGCATCTACGCTGTTGAACAGTAAAAAAGCAAATCCGGGCGGCACTTTTAAATTGCTGTCCGGATATTTTTTTCAGAAAGGAAGTATCCTGCTGTGAAAATTTGTCGTGTTTGTGGCGCCGAATGTATAGACGATGCGGAACTTTGTTCTGTTTGCGGCGCTGAATTTTTGCCCGATGCTGAAAACGATGATGTTTCGGGCGAGGTTATTTTGGAAAATCCTGTGTTAGCGGCATCTGTTGAGGATGTTGTTACTGCTGAAATTTACAGGGATATGTTACGCGAAAACGGTATTTTATTCACCTGTGACGATACCGATTCGGGTTCAAGTATGCGCGTTGTTTTCGGCGGCGGTTTTGTTGCCGAAGATATATATGTTTCTGAAAAAGATTTGGCAGAAGCCGAACGCATTTACGAAGAAGTTATAAACAGTGAACCCGATTTTTCGGAGGATGATTTCAACGGCGAATTTGCCGACGAAGAATAATAAGGAGAATCTTTAAATGTTTGTAGATGTAGCAAATATACATCTTAAAGCGGGTGACGGCGGCAACGGTGCCGTTTCGTTCCATCGCGAAAAATATGTAGCAGCAGGCGGTCCCGACGGCGGTGACGGAGGCAAAGGCGGCGACATCGTATTCAAGGTTGACACCAACCTTTCAACGCTTGCTGACTTTAGGTACAAACGCAAATACTGTGCCGAAAACGGCGCTAACGGTGGCACATCAAGATGTACTGGAAAAAGTGCACAACCGCTTGTTATAAGTGTTCCTCGCGGTACGCTTGTTAAGGATGTTGAAACCGGCAGAATCGTTGCCGACCTTTCTGATGATGAGCCTGTAGTGGTTGCCAAAGGCGGCAATGGCGGTTGGGGAAATATGCATTTTGCGACCTCAACACGACAGGTTCCGCGCTTTGCCAAAAAAGGAAACCCCGGTGAAGAAATTGATGTAACGCTTGAACTTAAACTGCTTGCAGATGTTGGTTTGTTAGGCTTTCCTAATGTTGGAAAATCGACTTTAATATCTGTCGTAAGTGAGGCTAAACCTAAAATCGCCAACTATCATTTCACAACACTTACGCCCGTTTTAGGTGTTGTAAGAATGGGTGAGGGCAGTTCATTTGTTATGGCAGATATCCCCGGACTTATTGAGGGCGCCGGCGAAGGTGTTGGTCTGGGTCACGAATTTTTGCGCCATGTTGAGCGTTGCCGTATGTTGCTTCACGTAATCGATGTATCTGGCAGCGAGGGACGTGACCCTATAGAAGATTTTGACAAGATAAACCGCGAACTTGCTATATTCAGCAGTGAACTTGAAACCCGCCCGCAAATTATTGTGGGTAATAAATGTGACCTTAC
>JAZREH010000344.1:0-3154 GCA_045660705.1 Acutalibacteraceae bacterium | reverse complement strand
CATTGGTAAGGTTTTTATCTTTTCTGTAAAAACGGTACTATTCGGAACATTAGTCCATATATCTCTAAAACCGAAAAGTGTAAGGGTAAGCCACGCAGGTTTTATCGTAGGCATAACAATTTTCCAAAAAACCTTAAAATATCCTGCACCGTCTATTTTTGCGGCCTCAAGCAAAGCATCGGGAACATATCCCTCAATATATTGTTTTACAAGGAAAACGCCCAATGTCGATGCCAAGTTCGGTAACACATATATCCAATATGTATCTATCAAATGCATTTTTGAGTAAACTAAATAACTGGGAATTGACAGCGTGTACGCATTGAACATAAGTGCTATTTGTATAATCCAAAAATAAGCATTTCTTCCCTTAAATTTACCTTTTGAAAGTGCAAATGCTGCCATTGACGATGAAATTATATACAAGAATGTTGTTACAACGGCTATAAATACGCTGTTGTAAATATACCTTGACAGTGGTATTTGAAGACTTGATAATAAATCAGGCAATGCAAGATAGTTCGAAACCGTAGGACGCTGTACAAAAAATCTCGGTGGAAATATTAATAATTCATCAATGGGTTTAAAGGATGTCATAACGGCATATATCAACGGCAGCATAGTAAATAATCCTGCCGCAAGCAAGAAAAACATATAGAAAAAATTTCCCATCCTTGTTCTGGTGAAACGCTTACTAAAACTTTTCTTTGACTTAAAAACATCCAGATTTAGTTTTTTCATATGTTTATCACCTGCCTATTAAGGATAGCACCTTACCTATAATCATCCTTGTCGAAAACATCATTATAAATAAAATTAAAGCAATTGAAGAAGCATAACCAAACTCAAAGCGTACGGTAGCAACATCTGTCATATGTGATACTATTGTATCAACAGCGTGTTGTGTACTTGGAAAACCTGCTAATTCTATGGCTATAGCACTTACCGAAAAACTTGACTGTATCTGCATTACCGCGCTAAACAGCAACATATGCGACATACACGGCAATGTTATATAGCGCAATCCCTGCCTTCTGTTTTTTATACCGTCTATTGAGCCTGCCACATACAAATCTGCACTTACATTCTGCAAACCCGAAATATTTGAAAGGAATGAAATTCCCATACTCTGGCATAATTGCACTACAATTATTATCGGCATCAAATACTGGGGTGTTTTAAGCCATAAAATCGGTTCGGTTGTTACACCCATTGACAAAAGCAGACTGTTCAGGTATCCGTAACTCTCCCCGCTAAACAGTACCTTCCAAATAAAATACGCATTACCTACAAGGGACGGTGAATAAAACATAAATGACAGAATTGTTCTGCCCATTGGTGAAAACTCGTTTACAAACCAAGCAAGTATAAAGGATAACAAAAAGCCTATCGGTCCTGCCACAACAGAAAAAACCAAAGTGTTTTTAATTACCGTACCGAAAACCTCGTCCTGCACGAACATTCTGATAAAATTTTCTATTCCGATAAACTTTGGTGTGCTTAATAAGTCGTAAGAGGTAAAACTAAGCAATAAAGATGATATGATAGGAATTATAGTAAAAAGGAAGAAAAAGATTGAAAAAGGAGCAAGCATTAATAGCAACGGTGATTGCTCTTTTAAGGTATGTATGTCATTCTTTCTTTTCATTTATTTTCCTCCTTTTACGAATATTCTTTGATTTTTCTTGCTATTTCATTATCGGCAACCTTAGACCACTTAATCATCTGGTCTTTAGGGTTGTTTTTATCATTTATTACTGCCCAAAATGCTTGATCAACTGCACGGGTAAGGTAGTATCCACCCGGTATCTCAGGTGTCTCCCTTACTGCCTCCCATTGAGAAAGTATAGAACTTTTATGTTCAGGGTCCCAGGAAAGATTGCTGAACGCCTCAACATTTGAGGTGGGAATTCTGCCAAGCATACCGAGTATTGCCTCAACATTAGAAGAATATCTTGTCTGAGTTTTTGCCGATGTCCACCACTTTAAAAACTCCCAGGCTTCCTCCTGTTTTTCACTCGCTTTTACTATTGCGCAACCCGTACCGCCGCCCGCAACATAATTGTTACCGCCGACCGTTGACGGAACATTTGCAATATTCCATCTGCCGTAAATTTCAGGCGCCGCACTGTAGAGTGTCATATATGTTGTGTACGGCGCTATACCAAGCGGCATTGACCCGTTTCTAAATCTGTTGTAGAAATCCGCCTCTTTAAGATATCCGTAATCACTATACATCTCGGTCCATTTTGTAAAAACATTTATTGCATCTGTTTGTGCAGTTGCGGTTTTATTAAGTTCATTATTATATAAACTTAATCCGCTTTGCTGCATAAGTGTTGGATACAAATGCAAACTTCCTATCCCCGAATTTACTGTGGTGGTTGAAGTGATTTGGGTATATGGCACATATACTGCCATATTATATCTTTGAATCTCGGTTGCACAATCAAGAAATTCGTCCCAATTTTTCGGAACCTCTAAACCAAGTTGTTCAAAAACATCGGTGCGGTAAAACATACAGTAAAATATTTGTTGGTCAGGTAGTGCGTAAAGTTTACCATTATACCAATACGGTATATCCGCACCCTCCATAAACCTTGATAATACTTCCTTATAGTCGCTAAACCCTGTAAGGTCGGTAAGCGCGCCTCTCATACCGTAATTCACAGGGTCGGTTCTTGAAAGTTGAAGTTGCAAATCTGGAAAATTTCCGGAAAGCAATCCATTTATAAGTGAGTTGCTTACAATCTGCAATTCAACCTCTATCCCTGTTTCGGCAGTAAAAGAATCTCTGATAAGAGTATCAAGTGCTAATGTTTGGTCTCTGCCCCAATTAACCCATAAAACAAGTTTTTTATCATTTTCGGAGGCTTTTGCAACATAATCTTCGGTGAAAGTAGAAATGAACCGCTTGGTACCAAACCAAAATCTTTCAAAAAAATTCGGTTCACTCCATCCAAAATCCTCGCCGTACGGCGCTAATCGTATTTCATCCAATGCCAACGGCATTTTTTTCATATCTGTAAGCCAAGAGCATATTGTAGTATAATTCGTATAAAAATCTTTTACATATATATGCGCAATATACTTGGCTTCTATCATTTGGGTAATAACCCTGCTCATATTGTTTATTGCGGCTGTATACTGACTT
>JAZREH010000343.1:0-2363 GCA_045660705.1 Acutalibacteraceae bacterium | reverse complement strand
TCGGTTTGCGGGATTGCCGCGTGTGCACCGCCCGACATCGACTGTGCGGCGGCGGTCATACTGAACTCCTCGATATACGGGTGAATAAGATTCTTCATAATGGTCTTGCGGATGTTACGGCTTTCGCTCAACAGTATAATGGTCTGCGGACCGCTTTCGATTATACAACCGCCAAAGTATCCCTCTGGGGTCACAAGCGGTGTCGACCCCTTAATAATATTGATTTTTGCATCGTCCTTTATACCGTATGCGGCATTGTCGGCGACCTCAAGCGGCTTGCCGACCGCTTGGGCAACGGTGCTGATAAGTCCCGTTTCGGAAAAAAGTCCGCCGCAGGCAATTATGATGCGACTGCGCGATACGGCGCGGGACAGCATATTTATAAAGCCTTTGCGGTCGTTTGCCTTGTCGGTAAGCAGACGCATACGGCAACAGCCGCACAGGTTAAACTCCATTTCAAAATCGGTGTTGGTGAGGTAGTAAATAATGTCCACCTTAACATTCTGAAGCATTTAAAATTCTCCTTATAAATTTATTTACCAATTAAAATCAAGGTTTCTCTCGTCGTACCAGCGTTTAGGGTGTCGGGGATTTCCGTTTACCCTTGCCGCCGACAGGTCGGGCGTTTCGCCGTCGTGCAGTTTTCGTGCCATAACAACAAGGCGTGCATCGTCAAAATCGTAGGCACAGGTCACAAGCGAAAGAATCTCATCGCCGTACTCTACATTAACATCGGTTTTTATGATGCTTCGCTCATATGCCTCGTCGCGCCACGAATTAAACTGATTTTCGGTTGAAAAGGTGCTTTTATTTATATCGTAAATATAATCGTCATCGTAACTTGGTGTTGCATTAAGCAGGAATACTGCGTAAATAAGATAGGTCGAGTCCTGCTTTGCCGTCGAAACGGTGACGGTGGGGTTTTCCTGTAAAAACTTTAAGTTGCGCAGTTTTTTAAGCGGCGCAAACATCGAACCGTCCTTCATATTGTGACCGTATATAACAAGTGTTTTATCACGCGGGTCTTCGGTTTTGTCTGCCGCCTCAAAGAAAAGGGCGCCGTGACGGCTTGACTGCCCTTTTTGGTTGTGTTTAAGATAGTACTCGTTATTTGCGGTTTGGTATACAGGATTGTCAATCGCCCCACCGCAGGCGGTCAGCCACGCCTTGAAATCGGCGTTTTCCTCACGCAGTTTTGAAAAGCGTTCAGGCGGTGAAACCTCGGTGTTGTGCCATACCTCGCGGCTTTTTTCAACAACGGTCTGTTGTTTTGCCGACGAAAGAAAATAACTCGCAAGAAAACTCGCCGAAATTATAAGGGTTGTCGCAGATACCAAAAAAACGGTTTTGGAAATTATCTGCTTTACACTGTCACCGCGACAGGGGATAAATGCGGCAACAAAGCGGTCATATAGATCGCGAAAAATGTTTTTTGAATGTACTCCCGACATTTAGGTTCTTCCTCTTGTAAATTTATCAATAAGGTCAAATACTGCAAGGCAGGCAAACTCCCGTATTGTGTGGCGGTCAACATTGCCAATATCAAGGCGTTGTGCGGTTACGGTCTGCCCGTCGGTAAGGGCGATATATACCGTTCCGACCGCCTTGCCTTCACAGGGCTCTGGTCCTGCAACACCTGTTACTGCAACGCCGATACTGCTTTTGGCAAGCCTTCTTATACAAATCGCCATTTCGCGCGCGGTCTGACGGCTCACAGTGCCGAAGTCGCGGACCGTCTCAGGACTAACCCCTAAAACATCCTGCTTTATGCGTGCGGAGTATGAGGTAATGCTCATTTCCATAACAGCCGAAGCACCCGACACCGAAACGATGGCAGAACTAAGCATACCGCCTGTGCAACTTTCGGCGCATGCAACGGTAAGACCCTTTTCTTTAAGCAGATTTACGGTTTTTTCGGCGCGTAAAGACAGTCTGTTTTCCACGGTTTACACTTCCTCAGTCAATATAGGTGTATACGATTCCCTCAATAGCACGCTCGATAAGCGGCTCGATATCAAGACCCTTTTCCGCCGCCGCACACTGACCCGCTTTTGGACGGGTGTGGGGGTGTTTGGGTGTAAATACGGTACAGCAGTCCTCATAAGGCAGTATTGAGGTTTCAAATGCATCTATTTTTCTTGAAATAATTACGATTTCGTCCTTATCCATACCGATAAGCGGACGGAGTACAGGGATACTTGTGACCGCGTCGGTCGAGGCGATAGCAGGCATAGTCTGGCTTGCAACCTGACCTAAACTTTCGCCCGTTATAAGGGCGGCGCAGTCATCGCCGGCGGCAACCCGTTCGGAAATTCGCATCATCATACGGCGCATTATCAGTGTGAAATAGTCCTCAGGACAGC
>JAZREH010000342.1:0-10080 GCA_045660705.1 Acutalibacteraceae bacterium | reverse complement strand
CCGAAAAATCAGGTTGATGCCGAGATGATGTTGGCGGCACTTAAAGAGGGCGGCTTTGAAATCGGATGTGAGGAGGCCGCCGCCGATGCGATAATTATTAACACCTGCGGTTTTATCGAGGAGGCAAAGCAAGAGGCGATTGAAAATATCCTTGAAGCCGCACAGTACAAAAACGACGGCAATTTAAAGGCGCTTATCGTGACGGGTTGTCTTGCCGAAAGATACAGGGACGATGTAACCGAGGAAATCCCCGAAGTCGATGTGTGTGTAGGAATCGGTGCAAATTCCGGTATTGCTAAAATCGTGCGCGATGCCATTCACGGCAAAAAGCAGAATTATTATGGCGAAAAGGAAGACCTTGACCTTAACGCACCGCGTATTCTTGGCGGATATCCCTTTACCGCATACCTTAAAATAGGCGACGGTTGTGATAACTGCTGTACCTACTGTGCGATACCGCAGATACGCGGAAAGATGCGCAGCCGCTCGATAGAAGACTGTGTGAAAGAGGCTAAATATCTTGCTAAAAAGGGTGTTCGCGAACTTATCGTTGTGGCACAGGATACTACGGCGTACGGTACCGACCTGTACGGTGAGCCGAAACTGTGCGAACTGCTCAGTGAACTTTGCAAAATCGACGGACTTCACTGGATACGCACGCTTTATACCTATCCCGAACGGATTACCGACCAATTCCTTGATTTAATGGCAAGTGAAGAAAAGTTGGTAAAATATCTTGATATCCCGATGCAACACGTAAACGGTGATATACTAAAAATGATGAACCGCCGCGGCGATTACGATAGCCTGTCTGCGCTCGTCGACCGAATAAGGGCAAAGGTGCCTGATATTACACTTCGCACAACCTTTATAACGGGATTCCCTGGGGAAACCGAAGAACAGTTCTGCGAAATGGATACATTTGTTAAGGAAAAGCGTTTTGACCGACTTGGTTGCTTTACCTATTCGGCAGAGGAGGACACACCTGCCGCAGGTTTTGACGGTCAGGTTGAGGCGCAGGTCAAAACCGACCGTATGGAGCATATAATGGAAACGCAACTGACCATTGCTAATGAGAAGAATGCTCAAAAGGTCGGCGGCGAAACCGAGGTGCTTATAGAGGGTTGGGACGACTACATCAAATGTTATTACGGCCGCACACCTGCCGATGCACCCGAAATTGACGGAAAAATTTTCTTCCTTTCCGACCGTCAACTTGTAATAGGTGACTTCGTAAGGGTTAAAATAAACGATACTATCGAATATGATTTGCTGGGAGAACTGATTTAAAATGAGTATGAACACACCTAACAAACTTACCATTGGCAGAATGATTGCCACCCCGATTTTTATGGCGATAATGCTTATCGAGGCGATTCCTTACAGATTTCTTATATCGCTTGTCCTTTTTGCGGCTGCATCGCTTACCGATATGATTGACGGCAAAATGGCGCGCAAATATAATCTTGTTACCGATTTTGGAAAATTTCTTGACCCGCTTGCCGATAAAATGCTTACCACATCGGCATATTTAGGCTTTATATTTGTTTTACGCGATACCGTTTATGCCTGGCATATGGTTGCTATAGTATTTATTGTACTTTTCAGAGAATTTATGGTATCCTCACTTCGCCTTGTAACTGTATCGTCTGGCGGTAAGGTGGTCGCCGCAAATATGTGGGGCAAATTAAAGACCGTATCACAGATGGTTGGTATTGTTTTGGCGCTTTTTGCGTATGTACTTATAGGCGATTTCGGTATGACCGACATAAAGAATGTTTTTGATATAGTAATAATTGCACTTTTCTGGTTGTCGGCTGTTCTTTGCGTAATTTCAGGCGGAATTTATCTTGCCGCCTGCAAGGACTATATCGACCCTAACAAATAAGGTTGGTGATTTTTGGTGTTTGACAGACTGCGCGAAGATGTTCGCGCTGTGATGGACCGCGACCCCGCGGCAAGAAACTTTTTTGAAATATGGCTTTTGTATCCGGGTGTCAGGGCGATAAGAATGTACCGCCGCGCACATTTTTACTATAACCACAAACTTTATTTTCTTGCACGCTATGTTTCTCAGAAAGCGGCGCGCAAAACGGGTATAGAGATACATCCCGCCGCCAAAATCGGGCGTCGGCTTGTTATCGACCACGGAACGGGCATCGTTATCGGTGAAACGGCAGAAATCGGCGACGATGTGCTTATATATCAGGGTGTAACGCTTGGCGGTACGGGTAAGGATGTCGGAAAACGTCACCCCACCGTCGGTAACAATGTTATGATAAGTGCGGGTGCAAAGGTGCTCGGACCCTTTAAAATCGGTGACAACTCACGTGTTGCGGCAGGTGCCGTCGTACTTGAGGAGGTACCGCCCAACTCTACGGTTGTGGGTATTCCTGCCAAGGTTGTTCGCCAAAACGGTGAAAAGGTGCCGCGGACCCCGCTTGACCAGATACACATTCCCGACCCCGTTCAACAGGAAATTGAACGGCTTGAAAAACAGATTAAATCCCTTACAGAGGATATTAAGGCTTTAAAAGGAGTAGATGCACAGTGAAGATTTTTAATACTCTGACCCGTCAGAAAGACGAGTTTGTACCAATTAAGGAGGGCGTAGCAAAAATATACGCCTGCGGTCCTACCGTGTACAACTTTATTCATATAGGAAACGCGCGTCCGCTTTGCGTTTTTGATGTTTTACGCCGCTATCTTGAGTGGCGCGGTATGGAGGTTCAGTTTGTTCAGAACTTTACCGATATTGACGATAAACTGATAAAAAAGGCTAACGAGGAGGGTATTACCGTACCCGAAGTTGCCGAAAGATATATTAAGGAATTCTGGGTTGATGCAAAGGGTCTTAATATCAGGGAGGCTACCGTTCATCCGCGTGCCACCGAAAATATTGATGAGATAATCCGCATCATTTCCGAACTTGTCGAAAAGGGATATGCATATCCGTCGAACGGCGATGTATATTTCCGTGCTAAAAAGTTTGACGAGTACGGAAAACTTTCCCATCAGCCGCTTGAAGACCTTGAGGCAGGCGCACGAATTGATGTTGCCGAAATCAAGGAGGATGCAATGGACTTCTGCCTTTGGAAAGGTGCGAAACCCGGTGAGCCGTACTGGGAGTCACCGTGGGGAATCGGTCGCCCCGGTTGGCATATTGAGTGTTCGGCTATGGCGGGCAGGTATCTCGGTCAGACCATCGATATTCACTGTGGCGGTCTTGACCTTATTTTCCCGCACCACGAAAATGAAATTGCACAGAGCGAGTGTGCAAACGGTTGCGATTTTGCCCACTACTGGATGCATAACGGTTTTATAAATGTTGACAATCATAAGATGTCTAAGTCGCTTGGAAATTTCTTTACGGTTCGCGATGTCGCCGAAAAGTACGGATATGAGCCGATACGCTATCTTATGATATCGTCGCAGTACAGAAGCCCGATTAACTATTCTGTTGATATTATCGAGCAGGGTAAAAACGCCCTTGAGCGCCTTTACACCTGCCGTGACAATATTGACTTTGCCCTTAAAAACGCGGCTGACGGCGGTGAAGTTCCCGCATTTGTTGAGGAACGCCGTAACGAGTTTATAGCGGCTATGGAGGATGACCTCAATACCGCCGATGCGTTAGCGGCACTCTTTTCGCTTGTCCGCGATATCAATACCGCAATCGGTGCGGGTGCGGGCAAAACCGAAATTGAGGCTTTTGCTAAGGTGTTTGATGAACTTGCATATGTTCTCGGTCTTGTATATAACCGCAACACCGACGGTATTGACAGCGAGATTGAGGCGCTTATTGAACAGCGCACCGCCGCGCGTAAGGCAAAGGATTTTGCTACCGCCGATGCAATCCGCGATAAATTAAAGGAAATGGGTATCGTGCTTGAGGATACCCCGCAGGGTGTAAAATGGACCCGCAGTTAAGAAAAGAACCGCTTGCAAAGGGGTTTGAAATTTTCGTTTGCGAACACCATACTTTTGGCACCGATGCGGTTTTGCTTGCTGATTTTGCCGCGGCAAAAAAGAATGACCGACTTGTTGACCTTGGTACAGGGTGCGGTATAATTCCGTTTCTGATGCTCAGGGACGGACTGCTTCAGAGTGCTGTAGGTGTTGATATAAGTAAAGAGGCGACAGACCTTGCGTCTATGACGGCGCAGGGGCTGTCGCTTGACCGCTTTTCGGCGGTATGCAGTGACCTTAACGATTTAAAGGGCAAGGTTGAGTTTGGACGCGCCACATTAGTTACCTGTAATCCTCCCTATAAAGCGCCTAACGGCGGGCTTAAAAATCCCGACCCGATTTGTGCCGCGGCGCGGCACGAGGTGTCCTGCACATTAGAGGATATTGTTTCGGTGTCAGCCCGTCTTTTGCAGACTTCGGGCAGACTTTGTATGTGCCACCGCCCCGAAAGGCTTGCCGAACTTTTTGCGCTGATGTCTAAATACTCGGTCGAGCCGAAGCGTCTGCGCCTTGTTTGTAAGTCAAATGGGTGCGAGCCGTGGCTTGTCCTTGTCGAGGGCAGAAAGTGCGGTAAAACGGGTCTGCGTATAGCGCCGCCGCTGTTTATGTATGAAAACGGCGAATATACCGAGGAAATACTTAAAATTTACGGTCCGTATAAGGAGGGGCATATCTGATGGCAGGAAAACTGTTTGTTGTAGGCACACCTATCGGTAATCTGTCGGACTTTAGTCCGCGTGCCGCCGAAACCCTTTCTGCGGTTGATTTTATTGCCGCCGAGGATACGCGCGTAACTATGAAACTGCTCGGCCACTTCGGTATAAAAAAGGAACTTGTATCCTATTACGAACATAACAAACGCGCTCGCGGTGGCGAAATAATTTCTCGGATACAGGCAGGGGAAGACTGTGCTATTGTGACCGATGCGGGTATGCCCGCTATCTCCGATCCGGGCGAGGAACTTGTCAGGACTGCGCATGAATGTGGCATAACGGTTGAGTCGGTACCGGGTCCTGCCGCCTGTGTGACGGCGCTTGCTATTTCGGGTATGCCAAGCGGCAGATTTTGTTTCGAGGGATTCCTGTCGGTCAGTAAACAAAGCCGCCGACAGCACCTTGAAGAAATTGAAAACGAAAAACGCACAATGATATTTTACGAAGCGCCGCATAAACTTATTTATACATTAAAGGATTTGTTTTCGGCACTTGGTGACCGAAACATCGCCGTCGTAAAGGAACTTACCAAAATACACGAAACGGTTTTAAGAACTACGCTGTCGGGTGCGGTGGATTATTTTGAAAACAACCCGCCAAAGGGTGAGTATGTCCTTATTATTGAGGGTGCCCCTGAGGAGGAAACGGTTTCGTATTCGTCGGAAGATGCTGTGAAACTTGCTAAAAAACTGATGGACGACGGACTTTCGGCATCTGCCGCGGCAAGGGAAGCGGCACAGGTTTCAGGCATAAAAAAGGGCGAAATTTACCGCCTTATGATGGAAAATGTCGAAAAATAGTTTTGGTTTCGGCAAAATGTTGAAAAATAATACTTTATTTTTGTGTGAAAAAGTAGTATGATATATCGGTGACTACGTTTTTAAAAACTGAAATACAGGTGTGAATATGAAGGATAATAACATATATTTTAATTTCGGCGACGGCTCTTTTGAGGATATCAGTTCAAGTTCAGACGCGAAAAAAGACGAATACGAGGACATCGTGTCGGATACTGCAATGCGCCGACCGCGCGGCGGCGCGCACGCCAAGGTTACCCCTAAAAAGGGAATCGCGGCGTGGTGGTCTGAACTAAAAAAAGGACATAAGGCGGCCATTATTTCGCTGACCTCTCTGATTCTTGTACTCTCAATTGTTATCGGTTGGTTTTTCATATACTTTGATTATAACTATGTCGATATTACAGAAGACCATGAAGAACTCGGTATTGAGGAGGTTATTGACGAAAAAATCGTTAATATTGCGCTTTTCGGTATCGATACCCGTGATACTAAGTCTTTTAAGGGTAATTCCGACAGTATAATGATATTAAGCCTTAACACCAAAACTAAAAAGGTTAAGATTATATCGCTTATGCGCGATACCTTGGTGCCCATTGTCTACAACGGAAAGACCACCTATAATAAAATAAATTCGGCATATGCAAGGGGCGGTCCCGAACTTGCCATTAAGACCATAAACAAGGTTTTCGGTCTTGACATTTCGGAGTATGCCACCGTTAACTTCTTCGGGATGCGTGATATAATTGATGCCGTGGGCGGTATCGATGCCGAACTTACAAAGGGCGAAATAAACGCCGAATACGGTCTTAATACCACCATCCGCGAACAGTGTGAGGTTTTAGGGTTAGACCCAGATGATTATTATGTATATAAAAGCGGTGTTCAGCATCTGAACGGTCTGCAGGCGGTTGCATATTCGCGTATACGCCGTGTTGCCAATATTTGGGGTACCAATAACGACTACGGCAGAACCGACCGTCAGCGTTATGTTATGGAACAACTTTTTAACAAGGCTACACAGATGAGCAAGGGACAGTATGTAAAACTTGCAAAGGCGCTGATTCCCTGTAGCGAAACTTCGCTTTCGTATTCGGAAATTATGAGCCTTGCGGTTAATGTCCTCTTACATTCCCCGTCTTTTGAGCAGGCGCGCGTTCCGCAGGAAGACTTTCTTATGACCTCGCCCAAGGGCAGTTTCGGTTCGGTTGTGTATTTTGATCTCGACTATGCTTCAAAACTTATACACGCGATGATATATGATGATGTGACACTTGAACAGTATATTGAAACAAATCCGGTTACCAAGAATAACTGGTATGCAAAAATCGGCGGTTCTTCGTCTGGCTCATCGAATAAGGGTAATTCGGGCGGCACAACCGTTAATAATGATAAGAATAATACCACCGCTGATAATAATACAAATAATAAACCAAGCGGCGGGGAAGAAACCGTAACTCCAAAACCCGATGACGAAAAGCAACCCGAAGAACCCGACGAAAAGGAAGAAAAGCCCGATGACGGTAAGGAAGAACCTGTAACACCCGATGAAGGTAAGGAACCCGAAGGTGACGGCACGGGAGATTCTGACCAGGAAGAAAAACCAAACGACGGTACGGATGATTCAGGTAATGCTGATAACGGCGCCGAAAACGGCGGTGGCGCGGATGAAACTCCCCAGCAGTAGGTGAGAGATATGAGCGATTCTTGTTGTGAATCCTGTGCAAATTTTATTTACGACGACCAGACCGACCAGTGGTGCTGTGAGGTGTCACTTGACGAAGACGAAATGGTAAGGTTTATCACAGGCAATACAAAACAATGCCCGTATTACGATTTTTATGACGAATACAAAATTGTAAGAAAGCAGAATTGAGGCGTTTTATGTTATATGTTTATTTAGTGGCATCTGCCGCACTTATACCACTCCTTAATAACTTTTTTGATATTCTTAAAACCCCGTATTCGTGGTGGCTTGTTCCCGTACTGTTTGTCGCGTTTTTCCTTGGGTTTATCATAATCCACGCGCTTTTGTTGGTGGTTTCGGTAAACCTTGTAAATCTTAACAGTCCGCAGGAACGCTTTTCGCGGTATTACCGCGCGCTGATTACAAGTTCAATACGCACGGTATTGCCCCTCGCCTTGGTGCGTATACATAGCACGGGACTTGATAAGGTGCCAAATGACGGCAGGTTTATGCTTGTGTGTAACCATTTGCAGGATTTTGACCCCGGTGTTATTATAAACGAACTGCCCGACAAACAACTTGCATTTATTGCAAAAAAGGACATATATTCAACAATGCCTTTTGTTACAAGGGCGCTTCACAAGTTGCAGTGTCTGCCAATCGACCGCGAAAACAATCGCGAGGCGGCAAAAACGGTGGTTTCGGCGATAAAACTTCTAAAAGACGATAAGGTTTCAATCGCCGTTTTCCCCGAGGGCTATTGCAGTAAGGACGGCGAACTTCAACCGCTTCGTAACGGTGTCTTTAAAATCGCTCAAAAGGCGGGCGTGCCGATAGTTGTCTGCACCTTGGTTGACAGTCAACTTATCGTAAAGCAGATGTTCAGAAAAACCACCAATGTGTATTTTGATGTACTTGAAACGATACCGAAAGAAAAGGTGCAGGAACTTTCCACCGCCCAACTTGGCGAGCATATTCACTCGCTTATGGGGGAAGCGATAAATCAGCGCCGCGACAGTATGAAAAAATAAAATTTATACAGGAGAACGAAATCGAAAGGTTTCGTTCTCTTTTTGTTTAATAAAAAACACTTGACAAAGCGGTGGGGAGAGTGTATTATAAAACTGTACTAATCATAATAGTACAGTTTGTATGCGGAGGTGAATATATGATACAACTGGACCTTAAAAGCGGTGTGCCGATATGCGACCAGATAGTAAACGGGTTCATCCGCCTTAAAGCACTTGGGATAATGCAGGGCGGACAGCAGATGCCAAGTGTGCGCGCGCTTGCATCAAAACTGTCGGTTAACCCTAATACGGTGCAAAAGGCATACGCCATACTTGAAATCAATAAAATCATATATTCCGTTAAGGGAAAAGGCTCTTTTTTAAGCGAGGATGAGCGTGCATCGGTAGCCGTTATCGAGAATGCGCGTAACTCTTTTGCCGAGGCGGTGCGTTCGGCAAAGCAGTTGGGACTTAAAAGGGAAGAACTTGTGGAAATTGTAAACAGCGGGTTTAATGACCGCACTGTCGGTGGGAGTGATGAATTGTGATTTACGCAAATGAACTTGTTAAAATTTTTGGCAGCACAAAGGCGCTTGACGGCGTTTCTTTTGAGATTGACGAGGGCTCGGTTTTCGGGCTTGTGGGTTCAAACGGTTCGGGTAAATCGACCCTGCTTCGTCTGATTTCGGGTGTTTATATGCCCGACAGCGGAACGGTGGGTATTGACGGTGCTCAAAGTTTCAACAATCCCGAAATCAAGGCGCAAATCGCCTTTTTGGGTGATACACCGTACTTTTTACCGCAATCGAATATACACGAAATGGCGCGCTTTTATAAAAGCGTTTATCCGTCATTTGACAGTGATGTTTATAAACGGATGTTAAGCATTTATCCGCTTGACCCCAAAGCGCGTATATCTTCATTTTCCAAGGGAATGCAACGGCAGGCGGCACTCATACTTTCGATGTCATTAAATCCGCGTTATATACTGCTTGACGAGGCGTTTGACGGACTTGATGTGGTAATGCGCAGGGTACTTGCAAACCTGATTATGGAGGGTGTTGAACAACGCGGAATGACCGCGGTTATAGCATCGCACAATCTTCGCGAACTTGAGGATGTGTGCGACCATATCGGTCTTATCCATCAGGGAAAGATACTGTTTAACGACCGCACTGAAAGTCTGCGCGGCGGACTTCATAAGGTGCAGGCGGCGTTTTCGGCGGTTCCCGATATGTCGGTGTTCTCACCGCTTAATGTACTTAAGACCGAACGCACGGGCTCGCTTGTGCAGATGGTTATTCGCGGTGACGAGGACGAAATAATGTCCTTTATAAATAAACTTAATCCTATCTTTTCGGAATGTGTAGAACCAACCCTTGAAGAAATGTTTGTTTTTGAATTGGAGGCGACTGGATATGATGTTAAGAACATCCTTGAATAGCATTAACCCAACCTTTAATATGGTACGGTTTACCGTTCGTAAAAATATCGGTCTGTTACTGCTTTCGGTAGTCGCGGTCCTTATGCTTTGCCCTGGGTTTTACCTTGTAAGAATGGAAGATTATGCCACATACAGTATCGACCTTGTATGGGTTTTGGCGGCTATTATTACAGCGTGTGCGGGTGTGCTTTCGGTTTTTTACAATGTAATAAACTTTATGTTTTTGTATTCTAAAAAATCAAGCGATGTGTTTCACGCGTTACCGCTTACCCGTATGCAACTTCTATTTTCGCGGTATCTTGCGGGGGTTATTTCAACCCTTATACCTGTAATTGTCGGATATATTTCACTGGTTATAATTTTTGCCTGTATGCCGCTTCACCGACCCGATATAGGGATGGTTTTCGGTTGTATGGCATATACTGTTATGACGGTGCTTGTCTGCTCGGCATTTTCAATG
>JAZREH010000341.1:0-1969 GCA_045660705.1 Acutalibacteraceae bacterium | reverse complement strand
AACTAACCCTTAGGAGGGGTTTATTATATCCATTTAACTAAAGCGGCGTGTTTGTGGCACCACATAATATTACAACAAAACAGGGGGATTGTCAATATTAAACTTGTAATTTGAGGAGGAATTTGGTATAATAAATTTAATTAAAAAAAATTGTGCAAAAAATGCGGAGGCGATGCGATGTCAAGGGCTATAAAGGCGATAAGGCACACCTTTATCAGCAGGAAGTTTCTGGGCTTCTGTTTGCTTGGTGTTCTTAATACCTTAAATACGGCGCTGTTTTCTTGGCTTGGGCATTACTTTTTGCAGGATAATGTTGCCGCGGTCTTTGGATACGGTGTGTCGCTTACTTGTGCTTTTTTGCTTAATTGCAGGATAATTTTTCATAAAAGACCGCGTCTTGGCGGTTATATTCGGTTTATAATTTCATATATTCCAAGTTTTATTATTTATTTCCTGCTTACTTTCCTTACCATCAATACACTTGATATACCGCAGTTCTGGGCAACTATAATCGCTGTTGCGGCGGGCGGTCCGGTTACCTTTGTTATTATTAAAATATATGCTTTCGGTCAATCCGAACTTGAAAATCCGTATAAGAATTAAAATTGGTCGGCTGTCTTTTTTTGGGGGCGGTCGACCTCGTGCTTTTATAAAACTCTATTTACGATAGAGTTATAAAGCAAAAACTCCATACTATTCCATTGAAATAAACTTTGGAATAGTGAATAATGATTATAAAAAGATAAAGGAGATTTTTTATACTTTCGCATTAGAAAATCTTATAAAACAACCGTAATTTGAGTTAAAATCGTAAAAAAGTGAAGTTTTCCTATAAAAGATTACAAGTAATCGAATAAATAATACTGTATAATTGTATTATCTAAAATTATACAAATTTTATGTTGCTTTGAAATATAATTGGTGAAGTTGCAAAACGGGTGCCTGTGTTGCACGAAAGGAATGTGATTTTGTGGAAAAATATTTGTTGGACGGTAAATGGGGTCTGGTTATTGCCGAAAACTGTAAGGTAAAGGAAAATGACTTTGCACCGACAAAAATTGCTGAACTTGAAGGTTGTGAATACACAACCATTCAGGGCACTGTCCCTGGTAATTTCGAACTTGATATGGTAAATGCAGGGCTTCTTGATGACCCGTATTACAGTACAAACGTTTTAAAAACACAGGATTTTGAAAACAGACATCTTTGGTATTTCAGAAAATTCGACTGTGAGTTTGAAGACACCGATAACTGCTATCTGAATTTTGAGGGTATTGATACCATATCGGAAATTTATCTTAACGGCGAACTTTTAGGAAAGACCGATAATATGTTTATTGCCCACGAATTCAAGGTACAAAACCTTAAGTCGTGTGACAACGAACTTGTTGTACATATTCTGCCCGTTAATATCTATGCCCGCGATATAGAAATTGCACCGTCCTGTAATGCATTACCATATAACTACAGTTCGCTTGCGGTACGTAAAGCACCGCATATGTACGGTTGGGATATTATGCCACGAATTATTTCGGCAGGCATCTGGAAATCGGTAAACCTTGTTAAGAAAAGCAGGGAATATATCGACGATTGCTATTTTTATACCGCTAATGTTCAGCCGCAGTACAATAAGGCAAGCATTATGATGTTTTACAGCCTTAAAACTGACAGGGATTTTCTTAAAGGTCTTAAAATAACTGTTGATGCCGTCTGCCGCGATAGTGAGTTTCATTTGAGTGCCGATGTATGGCACACCTATGGATATGTCGGTGGTTGGCAACCCAACATTCATTTCTGGTGGCCGAAAAACTACGGTGACCCGAATCTTTACGATATTTCGGTTAAACTCTGGCGTGACGGCGTTGTTATCGACGAAAAGAAAACAAAGTTCGGTGTACGCCTTGTAGAACTTGAAAGAACATCTACAAGTGCAACGCTTGGTGAGGGTAAATTCCTTTTCAAGGTAAAT
>JAZREH010000340.1:0-4824 GCA_045660705.1 Acutalibacteraceae bacterium | reverse complement strand
ACAGCAGGGAACCTCCATGCGGACGACCGTTACGCTTTTAATGTCGTTGCTTGCGATTATCTGTGTCAGTTTGTCGGCATAGTCAACACCGTCAAGTTTTGGACAACCGATAAGGGTTATACGATTGCGCATAAACTCGTTGTGGAAACCGGCGTATGCATATGCGGCACAGTCGGCGGCGACAAGCAGGTTTGCGCCCTCAAAATACGGTGCGCTTGTCGGTACCAGTTTAATCTGGCACGGCCACTGTGACAGTTGACTCGACTGTGACGACGGTGATTCATTTCTGATTTTTCGGGATGCGGTCGACGGGCAACCGCAGGGCAGACTGCATTCCTTTTTCTTTGCATTGTTTACAGCGGCCTCATCATACTGCTTTGCCTCGCGTTCCTCAAAGGAGATTGCACCTACAGGGCATACGGGCAGGCAGTCGCCAAGTCCGTCACAGTAATCCTCGCGTATAAGCCTCGCCTTGCCGTCTGTCATTTTAATAGCACCCTCGTGACAGGCGGTTGCACACGCACCGCAACCGTTGCATTTATCGGTGTCTATCTTAATTATTTTTCTAATCATTGTGAAATCCTCCTTTTAAAAGCATTTTCCGCATTTGCAGTCCTCCGAAACGCCGCCGCGGTAGCAAAGTTCGTTTTTACACTGTCCGTTTTTAAAGAAGTCGATAATATTTTTAACCGTCGTTTCGGCGATGTTTTCAAGCGCCTCCTCGGTGAGGAATGCCTGATGCGAAGTAACTATAACATTTGGCATTGATATAAGCCTTGCAAGTATATCGTCTTCAAGTATATGTCCTGAATTGTCCTCAAAGAACAGGTCGGATTCCTCCTCGTAAACATCAAGGCAGGCGGCACCGACCTTGCGGGATTTGATACCGTTTAAAAGTGCCTCGGCATCGACAAGTGCGCCGCGTGAGGTATTAAGAATAACCACACCCTGTTTGCACCTTGAAAGTGCGTTCTGGTCGATTATGTGGTGGGTATCGTCGGTAAGCGGGCAGTGCAGTGAAATAATGTCGCTTTGCGCGAATAACTGACTCAGGTCAACATATTTTACGGTATCG
Organism: Acutalibacteraceae bacterium; assembly: GCA_045660705.1. Classification (GTDB taxonomy): domain Bacteria; phylum Bacillota; class Clostridia; order Oscillospirales; family Acutalibacteraceae; genus UBA737. The sequence goes on along the minus strand of JAZREH010000340.1, from coordinate 3,749 downwards.
CCGTTGTCAAGACCTTCGGTAGGGAACTTGTCATAGGCAAGTACCTTCATACCGAAACCGCGGCAGATATCAATGAACACCCTGCCGATGCGACCCGTACCGATAACGCCGACGGTTTTGCCGTGCAGGTCAAATCCCGTAAGCCCCGACAGACTGAAGTTGAAGTCGCGCGAACGGATATACGCCTTGTGTATACGCCTTATAGATGTAAGTAAAAGCGCCATTGTATGTTCGGCAACAGCATACGGTGAATAGGCGGGCACGCGAAGAATATGTATCTTGCCGTAGGCGTGTTTCATATCGACATTGTTAAAACCCGCGCACCGCAGAGCCAAAACCGTAACGCCCATTTCGCAAAGCCTGTCGATAACGGCGGCGTTAATGTTGTCGTTTACAAAGGCACACACGCCGTCATATCCGTTTGCAAGGTCAACGGTGTCCTCGTTAAGTTTTGTTTCAAAGTATTTAAACCTAATACCGTTTTGCTCACCGTAGCGGTCGAAAGACGGACGGTCATAGGGTTTTGCATCAAAAAAAGCGATTTTCATATTTAGTCCTCCTTGCTTTTACAGGTACATTATAGTATAATAACAGGGTAAAGTATGTTGAAATTTCAACAAACGGAGAGAAAAAAATGAAAAAATATCTTAAAATTTTAAAAAAATGTCCTCTTTTTGAGGGCATAGCAGACGATAATCTGCTTTTAATGCTTGACTGCCTTGGTGCAAGGGTGGAGTTTTTCGATAAAAAGTACACCGTTTTTGCCGAGGGAAACACCGCGCGGTACATCGGTATCGTTCTGACGGGGTCTGTGCAGGCGGTACAGATGGATTATTACGGAAACCGAAGTATTATCGAAAATATTGAGGCGGGCACCGTTTTTGCCGAGGAATTTGCCTGTGCCGAGGTGCAGGCAATACCCATATCGGTAATTGCTAACGAGCCGTCTGAAATTATGCTGATTGATAGCGGGCATATACTTCAGACCTGTTCAAACAACTGCGGTTTTCACCGCCAACTTATCTTTAATCTTATGAAGGTGCTTGCGCTTAAAAACATAACCTTTCACCAACGCATAGAAATCACCTCTAAACGCTCTACAAAAGAGAAGTTGATGGCGTATCTTATGTTCGAGGCGCGCAAAAACGACAGTAACAGTTTTAATATACCCTTTGACCGACAGGGGCTTGCCGATTTTCTTGAGGTTGACCGAAGCGGGCTTTCGGTGCAGATTGGTAAACTTCGTGACGAGGGTGTGCTTATTTGTCACCGCAATCATTTTGAACTTCTGTAAATAAAAACCGCACAGGTTTGAAAACTTGTGCGGCGCAAAGATATTTACTGTGTTTTTTTAGGCTTTGCAATGGCAAGCGGATTTGAATCAATGGCATCCTTGATTTGTGTATTTGAAACGTGGGTGTATATCTGCGTTGTGCCAAGGCTTGAATGTCCTAAAATGTCCTTTAGCACCCGTATGTCGACATTGCCGTGTTGATACATAAGGGTCGCGGCGGTATGGCGCAGTTTGTGGGTGGAATAACCCTGACCGCCAAGACCCGCGCGTTCAAGGTACTGTTTTACGATGTGCTGAACCGTTTTGTTGCTTATGCGGCGGCGGTTGCGGCTGATAAACAGGGCGTGGCGGTCCTTTGCATCAACCCCCTCAATAGGGCGTACTGCAAGATATGCCTTTATCGCATCGCTACAGGCGGAATTAAGATAAACAATGCGCTCCTTGTTGCCTTTACCGAGTATCCGCATCGTGCCGTCATGGTGTATGTCCGCAAGATTCAGACCGCAAAGTTCCGAAAGTCGCAGACCGCAGTTAAGGAATAAAACAAGTATACAGAAATCGCGTTCGCGGTTGGGTCCGTCGACGGTATTTAAAAGTTCAAGCGAATCTTCAAGCGTCAGATGCTTTGGAAGTGCCTGTTTTACCTTTGGTGCCTCAAGCATTTCAGCGGGGTTGGTTTCAAGTTGGTGGGTCTGTGTCGAAAGATATTTAAAGAATATACGAAGTGTCGAGGTTTTGCGCGCACGGGTAGCGGCACTGTTTGAGCGTTCGTCCTTGCAAAAGACGATAAAGGCATAAAGGTCGGATACTGTAACCGTCTTTATAAGGTCGATATTGACAACCGATATATCAATTTTTGAAAATTCGGTTTCTTTATCGGTAAGACCTCGGCTTAAAAGCAAATAACGGAAAAAGGTCTGCAGGTCAAGGAAGTATTCGTTGACCGAACGGGTCGATTTTCCCTTAATGGTTTCGTTATAGGTCAGAAAGTCGCGGATAACGGGCGGTGCCGAAAGCAGAATTTCGTGTTTCATCGTTTAAACTCCGTTTTTTGTATTGATATCTACATAATACCACTTTTTGGTGAGTTTTTCAATGCCTGCTTAATCTTAATTGAATCTTAATATTTAAAAGCCTTTTTTCTTAAATTTTTTTAGGTTAAAATATATACAACGGAGGTTGAGGCGTGTGTATAATATACTTGTTTGTGATGACGAACCCGATATAGTCGCGGCGCTTAAAATTTATCTTGAAGCAGAGGGCTATTCTGTCACCGCGGCGTATAACGGTGACGAGGCTATAGAGGAGGTAAAGCGGGGAGATGTGCATCTTGTCCTTATGGACATAATGATGCCCAAAACCGACGGAATAACGGCGATGGTGAAAATACGCGAAAATTCAAATATTCCTGTAATCCTCGTTACCGCCAAGGGTGAGGATACCGATAAGATATTAGGTCTTAATGTCGGTGCTGACGATTATATAACAAAACCGTTTAATCCGGTCGAGGTGATTGCCCGTGTGCGTTCGCAAATCAGACGGTATATGCAACTCGGCGGTAACACTGGGCAGGGAAAAGACGAAATTTCTATCGGTGCGATAACCGTAAACGACGCCGCAAAAACGGTGACGGTTGACGGCGATGAGGTAAGCCTTACACCCACCGAGTATGAGATACTTAAACTTCTGATGCAAAACGCGGGTACGGTGTTAAGTCCTAAAAAAATATACGAAAAGGTATGCAAGGGTACCGCCTACGGTGCCGAAAGCGTTGTTGCGGTACATATACGGCATATACGCGAAAAAATCGAGATAAACCCCGCTGAACCCCGATACCTTAAGGTGGTATGGGCACATGGGTACAAATTTGAAAAGGGTGACTAAATTTGAAAAAGATTATATATTCTGTGCCCTGTAAGGCGGCGGCGATAATACTGTCGATTATTACTATTATGACGGTACTGCTTTCGGTTGTCGGTATAATTGCTATGTTAGAACTTGGCGGATATACAAGGACAAAGAACGGCGTACAGGTCAAGGTTATTGAAAGCATTGCATACGATGATACAGTCAGAGTAACCAATTACTGTGAAGACGGTGTGTTTACGGGTTATCAGTACGTCGCTGACAGATTTGAAAACACTAATGTCAGATTCACAGTAAAGGATTTGGCGGGAAATATTCTCGGCACAACATATAACGGTGAAACTTTAAAGGCGGAAATTACCGAAAAGCACGTTACAGACAAATATGTTAATGCGGTTACTTCGGACGGATATGAATATGAAAAGTGGGTTGAGGGCGAAAAGGTCGCCGTTACAATTCACGTTCTTGAAGATATGCAGGTAAATGATAAATATTATTTTGCTAATAAGTACATTGGAAGATGCTGGGATTTAAAAAATGCATTTTTCTGGTTTGCGGGAATAGGACTACTTTTTGAAGTCGTACTTTG
>JAZREH010000339.1:0-7401 GCA_045660705.1 Acutalibacteraceae bacterium | reverse complement strand
TAACCTTTTTTATCACACTTAGCACAGGTGCGACCGTTTTTAAGCGGGCAGTTTTCGACCAGCATAAGCGGAAGTCTGCCGTAGGCAAAGATTCCCTTTTTCATCGGCGACGGCATTTTGGCGGCATCGCTAATGTCGGTTTCTGCCGAAAGGGTTACCGCCGAAATACCGAAATCATCAAGCACGCCGATACTTTCGCTGTTACTGACATTAAGACCAATATCACCGACAACCGACATACCGCATTTTTTTGCAAGATATACCGCCGACAGATTCCCGCACAGTGCGGTTCTTACCCCCGACTCACGAAGTTTGATAAGGCGGGATAAAAGTTTATTTTCATCGCGAATTCTTCGCGGAAGTTCGACAATCACATCTTTGTTTGTGGGTATTTCCTCAAAAACAGGCAGAATCACCGCATCAAGTCCTGCCGTGTCGTCAGGTATTAAATCGGCACGCGCAAACCGTCCGACAAGCGCGGGGGTTTTACGGTGGGTAATATCAAAGATATTCGAAACGAAAGGTTGCTCTTTTATTTCGCCGACTTTAGAACGCGCAAGGTCAAGTTTTTCGGTTGCCCGCCGCCGAAGTTCATTAAGCGCCGATGCGGGTATAAAAAGTCCGTCATCAATATCAGCCGTAAACTCCTCGGCAAAATACGGGGTCGAGCCAAGTTTTAAAAGCGACCTTTTGACACCCTCAAAATCGGCAGGTCGGTTTGCCGCCGTTTGCGGTATATCACCCTCAACAAAAACGGTATTTTTTCGGTCACAAACCGATATTTTAACGGGTTTATCTGCCTTTATTTCGGCAAAGACCGAAACGGGAACCGAACTTCTCTCACCCCTGTAAAGTTCGTGAAGCCGAGGAATAGCATCACCCGCCGCGACAACATCATCGCGGGTGCGGATACCGAACATCTGTCTGCCCGTATTCCCCTTATAGTACCCGTCGGTAAAACCCGAACGCGAAAAAACATCATAAAGTGTTTCGCGTAGTTGCGAATCATTTTTACCGTCAAGTACTGCACGCGCCGCGGCGGTTGCCGCCGCAACATATTCGGGGCGTCTCATTCTGCCCTCAATTTTAAATGAGGTAACCCCCATATCTGAAAGTTCTTTAAGGTAATCAAGAAGTGATAAATCCTTTAAACTTAAATCATAACCTGTCCCGTTTTCGACCGCAAAGGGAAGTCGGCACGGACCCGCGCACAGTCCCCTGTTTCCGCTTCGTCCGCCAAGCACCGCCGACATAAGGCACTGACCCGACACGCACATACAAAGCGCGCCGTGGACAAATACCTCAACCTCCATATTAAGCCCGCGTGCTGTACTGCAGAGTTCTTTTAGTTCGCCAAAACTCATTTCGCGCGCCGCAACGACACGGGTAAATCCCATTTGTGCCAGTAAATGCAGTGCCGACGGCGAATTTACCGACATTTGGGTAGATGCGTGCAAAGGAAGTTCGGGAAATACTGTGCGGATTATTTTTGCAAGACCCAAGTCCTGAACAATTATACCGTCAACACCCGCGTTTACCGCCGCACGCACCGTATCAAGTGCCGCATCAAGTTCCGCGTTTTTAATCATTATATTAAGGGTAAGATATACCGCGACCGAACGGATATGACAGTATCTGACCGCATCGGCAATACTGTCGCGGTCAAAGTTTTCAGCGTTTCGGCGTGCACTGAATTCTTGCATACCAAGGTATACAGCATCGGCACCGCTTCTGACCGCCGCGACAAGAGATTCATACGACCCTGCAGGCGAAAGTATTTCGGTTTTTGCACACATAACTTACCCTCCTTTTTCACACTAAAATATATAATACAACAAACTGCGAAAAAATTAAAGGTTTTTTGTATTTTTATGCTTTACAACCCCGATTTGTATGATATAATTGTAATAAATAAAATGAAAGGACGAATCGTTATGAAATATATGGTTCTTTTATGTGACGGTATGGCGGATACCCCCTGCCCGTCACTTGACAATAAAACGCCGATGGAACTCGCAAATAAACCGCTTATTGACCGCCTTGCAAGTCGCGGTACAGTAGGTATGTGCCGCACCGTTGCCGCAGGTCTTAAACCGGGTAGTGATGTTGCAAATCTTTCGGTGCTCGGTTACGACCCCACCGTTTCTTATACAGGTCGTTCACCGCTTGAGGCGGCATCTATAGGCATCGACCTTAAAGACACCGATGTTACACTCCGTTGCAACCTTGTAACCCTGTCTGATGAGGAGGATTTTTCGGCGCGCACGATGGTCGACTACTGTGCGGGCGATATTTCAACCGCCGAAGCCGCCGAAATCATAAAGACGGTTGACGAAAAACTCGGTAACGATATTTATAAATTTTACAGCGGTGTAAGTTACCGCCACTGCCTTGTGGTTGACGGCGGCACCACCGACCTTGGCGAAATGACACCGCCCCACGATATAAGCGGTCGTGTTATCGGCGAATACATAAGCAGTTCTCAAAACGCCGCGCCGCTTATTGAACTTATGAAAAAAAGTTACGACATACTGCGCGACCACCCCGTAAATATCGAAAGAATCAAAAAAGGTCTGCGCCCCGCAAACTCGATATGGCTTTGGGGAGAGGGTACGAAACCCGTTGTTGAAAACTTTAAAAACAAGAACGGTGTAAGCGGTTGTATCATCAGCGCTGTCGACCTGCTTAAGGGCATCGGAAAATGCGCCGATATGACGGTACCAGAAGTTGAGGGTGCTACAGGCTACCTCGACACAAACTTTGAGGGCAAGGCTAATGCTGGTGTTGAGGCGTTCAAAAACGGTTGCGACCTTGTGTATCTGCACTTTGAGGCACCCGACGAATGCGGTCACCGCGGTGAATGTGCAAACAAGGTGAAAGCCATTGAGGCAATTGACAGCCGCGCACTTTCACTTTTGCTGGATTTTCTTGAGGGTTGCGGCGACGATTTCCGCATACTTGTTATGCCTGACCACCCTACTCCGCTTGATACAAAGACCCACTCTGCCGCCCCCGTACCGTTCTTAATTTTTGACAGCCGTAACGATACTCAAAATCGCCTGCCGTTTACCGAAAAGAATGCCGAACAGACAGGAATTTTTGTCGAACACGGTCCGTCAATAATGGATATACTGCTCGAACGAAAGGAACTCATATGAAACGCACTAAACTCCGCGACCGACTGCTACCTGACTACACCCGCGGCGAGGAAATCTTTAATATGGTTTCCCACATCGTAGGTGGTGCGTTTGGTATTGCCGCCTGTTCGACCTGTGTTGTAAAGGCGTTTCTTAACCACGACGCTTATCAGATTGTCAGCGCATTTATTTACGGTTTTTCAATGATACTTTTATACACTATGTCAAGTGTTTACCACGGTCTTAAATCCGAAATCGCAAAAAAGGTTATGCAGGTACTTGACCACTGTACCGTCTTTGTTCTTATCGCGGGCACCTACACACCGATTGCTCTGTGTACGCTTCGCGAAAGAAATACCGCACTCGGTTGGGTGATTTTCGGAATTGTCTGGGGTGTTTCGGCACTTGCAATAACCCTTAATGCGATTGACCTTAAAAAGTATAACATTTTTTCTTATATATGTTATCTTTTGCTCGGTTGGTGTATCGTGTTTTCGGGAAAAACTGCCCTTGCCGCCATCCCGCCTTGGGGTTTCTTTTGGCTACTTATGGGCGGAATTTCCTATACTGTAGGCGCGGTACTGTACGCAGTTGCGGGAAGCAAGGTTCACCGCTATATGCACTCTGTTTTCCATATCTTTGTTGTTATCGGCAGTATTTTACAGTACTTCGCAATTATTTTTTATATACTGAATTAGTGAGGTTTTATCTTTGGAATCGGTTTTTGAAAGACAGTTTAACCTACGCGCATCCGACTTTGACTGCTATGTCAGAATGACACCGTCGGCAATACTTGACCTTTTTCAGGAGGTTGCGGGCGCCCACGCCGAAGAACTCGGAATAGGTTTTCATCCGCTCTTGGAAAGAAAAATGCTGTGGGTAATCGTGCGCGTAAAATATCAGGTCATAAAGCAGCCCGAAATTCACACCTGTGTTACGGTTAAGACTTGGCCGCTCCCCCCTACAAGACTTGGTTTTTCGCGTGAGTATCTTGTCACAGACGGTAACGGTGATACACTTATTAAAGGTACATCGGATTGGGTTATAATGCACAGCGAGGAGCGAAAACTTGTCCCCGCCGCCGATATTTATCCTCAGGGTTACTCATTTTGTGAAGATAAGAACTTCGACGGTAAAACCGCCCGCCTGCGTGACTTTGAATCGAACGGCACCGAACACACCGTTATTCCTGCCTTTTGCGACCTTGATATGAACGGTCACGTAAATAATATAAAATACGCAAACTATATTATGAACTGTTTAAAACCTGACGGCGATGCGATTATTGATACCTTTCAGATTGATTATCAGCACGAGGTTAAATGCAATACAGAACTTACTTTATCTACCCACCGTAACGGTAACGAAATCCTTGCAAAGGGTTGCGACCCTGACGGCGAAAAAATGTTTTTCGGAAAAATCACACTTAAATAAATATAGCCAACGCCCCGAATTTCACAAAAAAATGAAGTTCGGGGCGTTTTATATTCGTATTTTTCACTCGCGCAAGGTCTTATCGGGCAAACCTTCGAGTTCTGCCGCAGTTTCAAGCGCAATCTCCATCATCTGGGTAAAAGAACGCTCGCGCTCGTCAGAATCAAGAGCATCAAACGGTTCAAAAAGCAGGTCAGACACGGTGCATATAGCAAGCGCTCTCCTGTTAAGGCGCATCGCCGTTGTGTAAAGTGCCGCCGCCTCCATTTCTACCGCAAGGCAACCCATCTTTTCCCAATCGGCAGACGGGTGTGTATCGTCATAAAAAGTGTCGGATGAAAGCAGGTTTCCAATATGATATTTCGTGTCACACGATTGTGCCTTTTGACGCGCAATATCAAGCATATCAAAATCGCATATCGGTGCCACCGTGCCATCAAGACCGTACTGTTTTACAAAAGCAGAGTTTGTGCAGGCACCCATACCTATAACAATGTCACGAAGTGCTGCATCGCGGCATATACCGCCCGCGCTTCCTACGCGGATTATATTCTGAACCCCGAAAAATTTATAAAGTTCGTAAGAGTAAATACCGATAGACGGCATACCCATACCGCTTGCCATAACCGATACTTTAACGCCGTTATAATATCCTGTGTATCCGTTGACTGCACGGACATCATTTACCAAAACAGCATTTTTAAGAAAATTTTCGGCAATAAACTTTGCCCTTTTCGGGTCGCCTGGCATAAGCACAGTTTTGCCGAAACCAATGTCGTCAAGCAAATTTATGTGCGGCGTTTTTACGTTTTCCAAATTTATATCTCCTCTTTTAGCAAACTTTATTCTAAAGCAAATATACTTTCAACCGCGCGGTTTAGTGCATTTTCGTCTGTTGATGTTACCGTAATGTATGCAAGATAGCCGTCACATTTTATACAGATGTATTTCTCTCTTAAAGTGATTTCTTCATAAACCGCAACCGTTTCGGCACTGAAAAATTCATCATTGCCGATTTTAATCTCACCAAGTTGATAGGTTGCATCGGTATATCCGATATCTTTAAAGGAATCAACCGCGCCTAAAACCTTGTTTTCAAGCACCGTTTTTATATCTGATTCATCATCGGAATTTTTTTCAAACCGCACCGACACACTGCTTCGGTCATCACTGTAAACCGCGCACATATCATAAAAAATATCGTTTTCAGGGTATTCGCTGTTAAGTTCACGGATTTGTTGATCGGTGTAAAACTTCCACTCGCCATCAAGCCTGAATTCTATGCCTATAAATGTGTTTTTATAGGTGTATTCGGAAATCTCGCCCCCCATATGTGACTGCTTATCTTCAAAAATATCCTGTGCCACATGGGAAGAATTATTATCATCTTTTAAAACATCAGATTGCCTTTTACAAGCGGAACAAGACAACAGAATGCATATAAATATTAAAAAATATGATACCCTTTTCATATTCTGACCTCAATTGTTTTTATTTTGCGGAAGCGGCAGATTCCAATGAAAACGTGCCGCCAACATACGCAAAACAAAAATTACTACAGCACCGACCAACATCGCATTTCCCGAACCGATATACTTCCAGAGTCCAATGCATATACCCGCGCCTATAAGACTGGCAAGCGCGTAAAAGTGCTTGACAAAAATAAAGGGTCGGTTTCCTGCTAAAATATCACGCAAAATACTACCACCCGTACCGCTGATTAACGCAACAAACAGCAATAAATACACATTAAAATCATCAAGAACATTAACTGCTGTGCGTATTCCCACTACAACAAAGGCGGAAAGACCAAGCGAATCCATCAATAATAAAAATGTCTCAAAAAAAGACGGACGCGACTCAAAAAAACGGCGAATCTGAGGCATTATAACAACCATTGAGGTGGCTATTGCGACAATTCCGTAAACCGGATTTTTAAAGATTTCAGGCGGTGTATTACCAAGTACGACATCACGAATTACTCCACCGCCGACAGCGGTTATCAGACCTAATATTGTAACACCGAATACATCCATCTTTTTTTGAATGCCAACCATCGCGCCCGAAATCGCGAAAGCAACAATACCGACAAGTTCTATTACAAGCAGTACAATATGTGACATAATAAAACACCTAAACCCTAAAAAATTATGAAGAAGTACACCGACTACTCAAAAAATGTCGATGAAACTACTGTTTGCCACGGTAAACTACAATCATTATAATCCCTTTTTATATTAAAGTAAAGAATAAAAGTTTCTATGCAATGAAAAAAGCAATCCAATTAAGGATTGCTTTGAAATCTTATTGCTCACACCCTGAAAACTGAACAAGTAATGGAGGAATCGAAAAAATAGGTTAAGCCCTCGGTCTATTAGTACAGCCTAGCACACATATCGCTATGCTTACACCTGCTGCCTATCAACCCGGTAGTCTACCGGGGACCTTACTAGCTTATGCTATGGGAAATCTAATCTTGAGGTTGGCTTCATGCTTAGATGCTTTCAGCGTTTATCCAATCCGCACTTAGTTGCCCAGCTGTACCATTGGCATGATAACTGGTGCGCCAGCGGTGCGTCCATCCCGGTCCTCTCGTACTAGGGACAGCGCTCCTCAAATATCCTACGCCCACGACAGATAGGGACCGAACTGTCTCACGACGTTCTGAACCCAGCTCGCGTACCACTTTAATCGGCGAACAGCCGAACCCTTGGGACCGAATTCAGCCCCAGGATGTGATGAGCCGACATCGAGGTGCCAAACCTCCCCGTCGATGTGGACTCTTGGGGGAGATCAGCCTGTTATCCCCAGGGTAGCTTTTATCCGTTGA
>JAZREH010000338.1:0-11069 GCA_045660705.1 Acutalibacteraceae bacterium | reverse complement strand
AGGCGGAAGAAAGCTTTAAACTTTCACTTGAAGCACTGCGCAGTTACGACCCCGAAAAGGCGGCGCGGATACGCGAAATGGAATCGAATACCGACCGCTACGAGGATATCCTTGGCACCTATCTTACAAAGGTTTCACGCGCACAGGTCACAGAGGAAGACAGTTCAAAGGTATCTGAACTGCTTAAGGTGATAGGTGATTTTGAAAGAATTTCCGACCACAGTGTAAATGTCATTGAATCGGTCGAGGAACTTATTGAAAAGAAAACAGAGTTTTCGGACGGCGCAAAAAAAGAACTGGATGTGCTTTGCAGCGCCCTTGACGAGATACTGGGTATGACCCTCGAAGCGTTTGAAAAGAACGACACCGATGCTGCATACGGTGTTGAACCGCTTGAACAGGTTATCGACGGGCTTAAAAACCATCTTCGCGACAGGCACATTGTCCGTCTTAAAGATGGCGAGTGTACAGTCGAGGTCGGCTTTATCTGGTCCGATCTGCTTACCAATTTTGAACGAACCTCTGACCATTGCTCTAATATTGCGGTTTGCATAATCGATGCTGAAAGGCATGATATGAACGCCCACGAATCTATGCGGAATATTAAATCGGATAACAAATTCTTTGCCGATAAGGTCAGGGAATATTCCGAAAAGTACACAATAGCATACTGATTAAGGCAAAAAAGACTGCCCCGTTTGTGCGGGGCAGTCTTTGATATTTTTATTCACTTCTGAGTGAGGTTACAGGGTCGCGGCGTGCCGCAATTCTTGACGGGATAAGTCCCGCGATAAAGGTCAGCAACATACTGATTACAACAAGAATGATTGCACCGCCTGTAGGCAGTACGGCAAGCCCCGCTATATTAGTGATTGCCTTGATAATCGCGTTTATCGGAATCAGTAAAAGGAGCGTAACACCTATTCCTATGGCACCTGCCGTAAATCCGACAATAAGCGTTTCGGCGTTGAATACGCGGGAAACATCGCTTTTTGATGCGCCCATAGCACGCAAAATACCGATTTCCTTTGTGCGTTCAAGTACCGAACTATAGGTGATAATACCTATCATTATCGAGGAAACGATAAGTGAAATACTTACAAATGCGATAAGGATATAACTTATTGCGTTTATTATGGTGGTGACCGACGAAAGCATAAGCCCGATATAGTCGGTGTAGGTTATCTGTCCCTCTTCGTCCATCTCTTTGTTATATTCTTCAATAACCTTTGAAATGGATTCCTTTGCCTCAAAATCCTTTGGATATATGCTGATTGTCGACGGGTCGGAAAGGTCACTTACACCCATTGTGGCAAGGTTTTGTTCGTAGGTTGCGGTGCTTTTGGTGTTTTCAAGATAGTTTGAAAATCTGTCAACAATCTGTTCGTCGGAAAGACCCTGTGCTTTCATCTGTTGGATATAGCCGCCAATCTGTGCCTGCTGTTCGGCGGGCAGGGTAGTGATATACGCCTGCAAGTCGTCCATAGTGGGCTTTTCGTCATTTGCAAACTGCAGACCCGAAAAAACATCGGTGTCGGGGTTTTCTTTCTGCTGTTTTACGATTTCGCTGGCATTTACATTGTTAATCAGTTCAGCCATAAGACTGCTCAGATAACCGACCGTTCCGCTTGCTCCACTTGCGGCGGAGTCGCTGTCGGCACGAAGAATACCGACAATCTTGATTTCAACCGCCGACTCAAGTTTAGAAAGCAGATAAAGTTCGTCGTCGCGCATATCCACCCAAAGACCGTTCTGGTCCTTTTGATAATAGTCGGTGTTAAGCAGAAGTTTAAACTTAAGTCCCAATATTTCATCGTATGAATACTCGCTCTGTTTAGGTTCGGGGAGTTTCTTGCCCGCCATAGCATCTTTCATCATCTGGGTAAGTTCTGCAGAATCTTTAAGACCCAAGGTGTAAAGGGTGTAGTCGCTGATTTCGTTGTTTTCACCCACCATAACTACGGCTTCGTGGGGGTCGGTCGGCATACGGCCCGCGATTACCTCATACTGCTTTTCGAGTAGTTCGTCGTTGTCAATCAGTTCCTGCCATACTTCGGCATTTGTGGTCATCATACCGCCCGACATTGGACTTTGGGTACCCGTCTGCGCACCGCCCATTTCGGACATAAGCGCGGTAAATACGGTGCTCGGACAGACCTGATATCCGTCGGGGGTGTAGATGTTCATTGTGGTTGAATATGAATATTTTATATCCGATACATAGTCGCGGATGTGCTTGCCGTCACCCTCAATATATTCCTTAAACTTTTTAAGGTCGTTTGAGGTGGCGCCGTTTACCATTGTCGACATCATCTGTGTCATAATATCGTTTGAGTAAAGTTTGTCGGGTTCGCGCTCGCTTTCCTCACCGTTTTCACTCATAAGCGAGGAAACAAGGTCGTTTACATCGGTGGTGGTGTGTTCAAGTAAAATCGGATAACTTGAAAGCGTGTCTTCTTCGACACGGTCAATGTATAACTGAACACCGCTTGAAAGGGACAGAATAAGCGCAATACCGATTATACCTATCGACCCTGCAAAGGAGGTTAAAAGTGTACGTGCCTTTTTGGTGAGCAGGTTATTGCACGAAAGCGAAAAGGCGGTAAAAAGTGACATCGACGGACGCTTGTGGCGTATGCCTTTGTCGGTCTGCGGCTCGCTCTCACACGGGTCGGTGTCATCGGTCACCTTGCCGTCAAAAAGCCTTACAATACGGGTCGAGTAGGTGCTGGCAAGTTCGGGGTTGTGGGTAACCATTATAACAAGACGGTCGGATGCGATTTCTTTAAGCAGTTCCATTATCTGTACGCTTGTTTCGCTGTCAAGTGCGCCCGTCGGCTCATCAGCAAGCAGAATTTCAGGGTCGTTTACAAGGGCACGCGCAATAGCAACACGCTGCATCTGACCGCCCGACATCTGGTTCGGTTTTTTGTTTAACTGGTCGCCAAGACCAACCCGTTCAAGTGCCGCCTTTGCCCTTTGGCGCCGTTCACTTCGGGAAACACCCGAAAGGGTAAGTGCAAGTTCGACATTTGAAAGAACGCTTTGGTGCGGTATCAGATTGTAACTCTGAAAAACAAAACCTATCGTATGGTTGCGGTAGGTGTCCCAGTCGCCGTCCTTAAACTGCTTGGTCGAACGCCCGTCAATTATAAGGTCGCCGTCCGAATAACGGTCAAGCCCGCCGATAATGTTAAGCAGTGTAGTCTTTCCGCAACCCGACGGACCTAAAATAGATACAAACTCATTCTTACGAAATTCGATATCCACGCCGCGAAGCGCATCGACCGAGGTGTCACCGATATCATAGTGCTTTGTAATGTTTACAAGTTTAAGCATTTATTCATCACCTTTCATCATTACTATTTTACACCCAAATTATAACAAAATTGTGAATATCTTAAAAATAATTGAAAAAACAAGAAAAATATGCTAAAATATATGAAAATTTTAAAGTACAGGTGGGTTACTATGGAGGTTAAATTTATACGGCTTGAAGAAAACGCTGTGGTTCCAAGTTACGGTTCTGACGGTGCGGCGGGTGCCGACCTTTACGCCCTTATACCCGACGGTGCTGTAACAATCGGTGCGGGCGAAACATATCTTGTTCATACGGGCATTGCAATGCAGATACCCGAGGGTTACGGCGGTCTTATCCTTGCGCGTAGCGGAATTGCTACAAAAAGGGGACTTGCGCCCGCAAACAAGGTGGGTCTTATCGACAGCGATTACAGGGGCGAAATTATGGTACCTGTGCATAACCATTCAAATGTGCCGCAGGAAATTTCGGACGGTGAGCGGGTCGCACAACTTATGATTACCCCGTTTTTGCGTGCTGTATTTACCGAAACCGACAACCTTGACGACACTGCGCGTGCCGAGGGCGGTTTTGGGTCAACAGGCACAAAATAAAGGCGGTAAATTCTACTTGACATACAATATTTTGTATTATAAAATAAATATATAAAATTTTTTTGGAGATGTTTTTTATGAACGAACAACAGTATCAGCAACCCGTACAGACCGAGCAAACTCAACCCCAGTATCAGCCGCCCTATCAGCCCCAGTATCAGGAGCCGAAAAAGGAAGGTTCAGGTCTTGGCGGATTTGTTGATTTTATTGCAAAACTTCTGCCCATACTTACTATTGTATTCCTTGGTCTTGGCGCACTTTCAATGCTTTATTACTTTGTAATGGGTGTTGTTAACGCTTTCGGTTACGGCGGATTTGCCTCCTTTGTAAACGGAATCGCAAACAGTGTTTCTGCTTTGGCAAAGTACATTTTCTATGCCGCACTTATGGCAATCGGTGCAAAGCGCATCAGAAAATAATATTTTTAACGATTTTAGAGCCGTTCGGTCAGAACGGCTCTTTTTTTTGACTATAATCCAAATTTTTTGACTATAATAATATATATAAATACATAGTCGTAAATAGGTCTTGACAAAACGCGGTAAAAAATTGTAAAATAGATACTGTATAAATTGGGTTTTTGTGTCCATTTATATTTTATTTGAAATTTTACCTGTGACCTGCGGGGTCAGGGGTCGTGTGACATAATCATTACATTATTTACTTACATTGCAAAATTTGGAGGCTTTCTATTTAATGAGTGAAAAGAAACAGAAAAAAGATAATGTATCAAAGACAACTGCTAACAACCGCCGCTTGACAAATTCAAAAAGCGCGGTTCAAAGTGTGGTAAGCGGCACACCTATTGGTGATAGGCGTTCGGGCAAACTGCCCCGTCAGCAGTCGGCACCGCCGCGCGGTACAAAGCCGCAAAAACAGGGGGGCGACAAAAACGATAACCGTCGCAGTACAAATGCGCCCCGTCAGAACAGGGGTTATCAGCGCCGCGAAAAGGCGCCCGCACTTCCCATACGGATTATTCCCCTTGGCGGACTTGGTGAAATCGGTAAGAACATTACCCTTTACGAATACGACGGTGATATGTTCCTTGTCGACTGCGGGATGAGTTTTCCGGACGAAGACACACCGGGTATCGACATCGTTATCCCCGATTTTACCTATATACTTGAAAATAAGGACAAGATAAAGGGATTGGTTGTCACCCACGGTCACGAGGACCATATCGGCGCCATACCTTATCTTCTTAAAAACTTTAATCTTCCGATATACGCCACCCGCCTTACGGTTGGGCTTATTGAGGGAAAACTGCGTGAACACAAACTGCTGGGTGAGGCAAACCTTAACACCATAAGCCCAGGTCAAAAGGTGACACTTGGCAAATTTACGGTTGAGTTTATTCATGTTAACCATTCAATCCCCGACGCGGTAGGTTTTGCCATTACCTGTGCGGCGGGCACCGTAATACAGACAGGCGATTTCAAGATTGACACGACCCCTATTGATGATTATGTAATTGATATCGCGCGTTTTGCACACTACGGTGAAAAGGGTGTTTTAGCGTTGCTTTCGGATTCGACCAATGCCGAAAGACCGGGCTTTACGGCATCTGAAAAACTGGTAGGCGAATCCTTTTCGACCCTCTTTAAAAAGGCGGAGGGACACCGCATAATCGTTGCGACATTTTCGTCGAATGTCCACCGTATTCAGCAGATAATTGACGAGGCGTACCGCTGTAACCGCAAGGTTGCCGTTACGGGAAGAAGTATGCTAAGCGTTGTTCAGGTCGGCAGTGAACTCGGATACCTTAATGTACCCGACGGTGTGCTTATCGACCTTGATATGATAAGAAACTACCGTCCCGACGAGGTGGTTATCGTTACTACGGGCAGTCAGGGTGAAACCCTTTCGGCACTTCACCGTATCGCCTTTTCCGACCACCGACAGATTGAAATTATTCCGGGCGATATGATAATCATTTCTGCAACGCCGATACCGGGCAATGAAAAACTTGTCAGCAGGGTTGTAAACGAACTTATGAAACGCGGCGCCAATGTCGTGTATGAAAAGATGTACGACGTCCACGTTTCGGGACACGCCTGCAGGGAAGAACTTAAACTGATGCTTAGCGTTGTTAAGCCAAAGTACTATATCCCCGTACACGGTGAGTATAAACATCTTCGCAAAAACGCCCTTTTGGGTGAGGCGATGGGCATACCCGAGGAAAATACGATTATTGCTGCTAACGGAAATGTTATCGAGGTGTCGAAAAACGGTGTTAAAGTGGTTGATACGGTACAGGCTGGCCGCGTTCTGGTTGACGGACTTGGTGTCGGCGATGTCGGCAGTATCGTGCTCCGTGACCGTAAACACCTTGCCGAGGACGGCATAATAATCGTTTCGGTTGCAATCGACAGCGTTTCTCGTGAGGTTGTCGCAGGTCCCGAAGTCGTTTCACGCGGATTTGTATATGTAAAGGAATCCGAGGAACTTATGCAGAGCATCAACGAGGTCGTATGTGACGCTCTTGAATACTGCTTCGTTCACAATATCCGCGATTGGAATTCAATAAAAATCAAGATAAAGGACGGCGTTTCAAAGTATCTGTTTACCAAGATACATCGCAGTCCGATGGTCTTGCCGATGATTCTGGAAGTATAATTTAAAGGAGTGACCTTTATGAAGGTAGTATTGTTAAGTGATGTAAAAGGACAGGGTAAAAAGGGTGAACTTTGTAATGTTTCGGACGGTTATGCCCGTAACTTCCTGTTTCCGAAGAACCTTGCTGTTGCCGCTGACAGTGCCGCAATGTCGGAACTGAAAAGCCGCGAGGAGGCAAAGGAACACCACAAGAAAGAGGAGATTGCCGCCGCAAAAGCCACCGCACAGCAACTTGAGGGTAAAACGGTTGTTATCAAGGCAAAGGCAGGTGCAAACGGCAAACTTTTCGGCAGTGTAACCTCAAAGGAAATTGCCGCCGAAATCAAGAACAGCCTTAATATGGATATCGACCGCAAAAAAATGACGGTAAGCGATATTAAAAACTTCGGTGAATACACTGCAGAGATTAAATTGCATACAGGAATTTCGGCAAAAATAACTGTTAAGGTAACCGAATAAAATGAATGACGATAAAATGATTTACGATTTAGAGGGAACGCGACTCCCCTTTTCGGTGGAGGCCGAACAGGCAGTTTTAGGTGCGCTTATAATCGACCCTAAATGTATAAACGAGGTCGCGACCCTTTTAAAACCCGAATATTTCCACATACCCCAGCACAAGAGTATATATATCGCGATTTCGTCGATGTACGAACTCAGTCAGGCAATCGATTTTGTGTCACTTCTTGAACGCCTTAAAAAGGACCGCGTGTATGATGAGGCGGGGGGCAAGTCCTATCTTACTCAACTTGCCCAGACCGTTCCGTCATCGGCAAATGTCACAACATATGTTGATATTATACGCGACCGATACTATTCGCGTGCGCTTATGCAGGCGGCACAGGGGATTATTAAGGATGTTAACGAAAACCTTAAGGATTCGGGTGAACTTTTAAATTCTGCCGAACAGCGTATATACGATATCCGTCAGGGCAGAGATATAAGCGGTCTTACACATATCCGTCAGGTCATTGAGGCCGAAACATACGACCGCCTTTCAAAGATGACCGACCCCGAAACCCGTGACGATTACATAGGTATCCCCTGTGGTATTGGCGAACTTGACCGAATGATAACGGGTCTTAACAAATCCGACCTTATTATTCTCGGCGCCCGTCCAGGTATGGGTAAAACATCGTTCGCCCTTAATATTGTGCGAAATGTTGCCGTTCTGGCAAGCAAGACGGTTTGCTTTTTCTCGCTTGAAATGACGCGTGACCAGTTGGCACAGCGTATGCTTTCAAGTGAGGCGGGTATAAAGAGCGAAAAACTCCGTACCGGCGAACTTGATGCGGACGAGTGGACAAGGCTTGCACAGGCGGGTGAAAATCTTGCCAAGGCAGATATCTATTTCGACGAAACATCCAATATAACGGTTCAGGAAATGAAAGCCAAACTGCTTCGTATGAAGAAGGTTGACCTTGTGGTTATCGACTACCTCGGTCTTATGCATTCCCCAAAACACGGCGACAACCGTGTTCAGGAAATTTCCGAAATCACACGCGGTCTTAAGATTATGGCAAAGGAACTTAAGGTTCCCGTTATCGCCTGCGCACAGTTGTCGCGCGGTACCGAGGTTAAGGGTAAGTCACACCGACCTGCTCTTTCCGACCTGCGTGATTCGGGTTCTATCGAGCAGGATGCCGACATCGTTTTGTTCCTTTACCGCGATACCTATTACGATAATGAAAAGAATCCCGACGAGGATATGAGCGACCCCAACAGTGCCGAGTGTATTGTTGCCAAAAACCGTCACGGTGAAATTGGCAAGGTTCCGCTTCACTGGGACGGACAGTTTACACGCTTTACCTCGGTTGATAAGTTCAGATAATGGAAAAAAGTATTTTACACGCGGCAGAGCGTTTTGCCATTCCCCTCACGGGGCGGCAGATTACGGTTGCGCTTTCGGGCGGTGCCGATTCAATGGCGCTTTTGTACGCACTGCTTAATCTGCGCGACGAACTAAAAATAACAGTAAGCGCGGCGCACTTCAACCACCGAATACGCGGTGCCGAGGCACAGCGCGATGAGGATTTTGTGCGGGAAGTCTGCAAAAATCTTGGTGTCACACTGTTTTTAGAGGCGGCAGATGTCCCCGATTTCGCACAAAGGAATAAGATGAGTCTTGAACTTGCGGCACGCACACTTCGTTATGAGTTTTTAGAGCGCGTGTCGCCCGACCTTATCGCGACGGCGCATACCGCATCGGATAACCTTGAAACGGTGCTTTTAAACCTTACGCGCGGTACCGGCCTTAAAGGACTGTGTGGGATACCGCCTGTGCGCGGCAGATTTATACGGCCGATTTGTCTTTGTACGCGCGGGGAGATAGAGGAATACTGCCAGAAAAACAACATTGCTTTTGTCACCGACAGTACCAATCTTTGCGACGATTATACGCGAAACAAACTGCGCCACGGTGCAGTGCCTGTCTTAAAGGAAATAAACGGGTCGGTTGAAAACACCGTTTCGCGAATGTCGGCGGCGCTCACCGAAGACTGTGATTTTATCGAGGGTGTTGCACAAAAGGAATATAAAGTTCGACACTTCGACGGTTCGATTAAACTTGACGGGTTTGAAAAACTGCACCCCGCGGTTGCAAAGCGCGTAATAATGCGGTATTATGAGGATATTATCGGCGATAGTGCCGATGCGTTTCATATCGACGGTATTTATTCGGTCTGTGTAAATTCGGGCAGGATAAGTTTGCCTAAAGATATGTCGGCAACGGCATCTGACGGCATTTTAAAAATTCACAAACAGGGCGAAAATTATAACCACATACCGATATTTTCCGTAAAAACGCGGGAAACGGTCAATGATTTATTTGAAAATAGCAAAAAAATTAATAATTTGTTATTAAAAAATTCGCTTGACTGTGATAAAATTATAGGACAATTGGTTGTACGCACAAGACAGGCGGGGGACAGTATCCGACTTAAAAACAAAAACTGCACTAAAACGCTTAAAAAACTTTATACCGAATATCGGATACCTGCCTGCTTACGGGATACAAATCCCGTTATCGCCGACGATGTCGGCGTTGTCTGGATAAACGGAATCGGTGTTGCAGACCGCTGTGCCGCTGAAGCGTCGTCGGCGCGCGTTTTAAGAATAGAAGTTACAAAGGAGTAGGGGAAAATATGAATCTGATGGATGATGTGGCAGAGGTTCTTATTTCAGAGGAGGAACTAAAACAGATTTGCCGCGATTTGGGAAAACAAATATCCCGTGATTATGAGGGAAAAAATCTGTTGCTTGTAAGTGTTTTAAAGGGTGCGGTCGTATTTATGTCCGACCTGCTTAAGGAAATCACCTGTGATTGCCGTATTGATTTTATGGCAGTTTCTTCCTATAGCGGTACCAAAACAACGGGAGTTGTCAAGTTTAAGAAAGACCTTGACATAAATCCCGACGGTTGTGATATACTGCTTGTTGAGGACATTCTTGATTCGGGAATAACACTTTCCTATTTAAAGGGTGTACTTGAGGATAGAAATGCGGCAAGCATAAAAATCTGTACATTGCTTGATAAACCCGAAAACCGCAGGGCTGATATAAAGGCTGATTATGTCGGCAAGGTGATTCCCGATGCCTTTGTTGTCGGGTACGGGCTTGACTATGATGAAAAATACCGTAATATGCCGTTTGTCGGTATACTTTCCCCGAAAGTATACGGCGGCGACCAGTAAACCAGCGTGAGAGGAGTTACCCTTTTTGAAAAAGAATCTTAAAAATGTGTTGCTTTACCTTGGTATACCGATTGTTTTAATACTTTCGGTGGTCTTCGTATCGCAACTGACAAGGAATGCTGCAACCAAGCAGTATTACGAAATTATCGAACTGATTAAGGATAACGAGGTTTCGGAATTTAAACTTAATCTTTATAACGGCGACCTCACATATATTCTTCGTGATGCGCCTGACAAAAAACAACGCTACACCGTTGCCGATGCCTCGATATTCTATAACGATATAAGCGAGTTTGTACTTGAACACAACGAAAAAGCCACCGACGGCGATAAGATAAAGTACGACTATGAAAGCGGCGGCGAGGCATCGTGGATTATGAGTATGCTTCCCACCCTGCTTTTGGTGGTTGTTATGGTCGTGTTCTGGATATTCATAATGCGCCGTATGAACGCATCTATGGGTGCCGATAAGACTATGGGCTTCGGTAAAGCCAAGGTTAAAAAGGCAGACGGCAAAAAGAAGACAACCTTTGCCGATGTTGCGGGCGCTGATGAGGAAAAGGAAGAGATGGAGGAAATCGTCGACTTCCTTAAAGACCCTAAAAAGTTTAACGAACTCGGTGCCAGAATCCCTAAGGGTGTACTGCTTGTAGGTCCTCCCGGAACGGGTAAAACACTTCTTGCACGCGCCGTCGCGGGCGAGGCGGGCGTTCCGTTCTTCTCGATTTCAGGTTCTGATTTTGTTGAAATGTTCGTGGGCGCCGGTGCATCGCGTGTGCGCGACCTTTTCGGCGAGGCAAAGAAAAATGCCCCTGCGATTATCTTTATCGACGAAATCGACGCGGT
>JAZREH010000337.1:0-1406 GCA_045660705.1 Acutalibacteraceae bacterium | reverse complement strand
ATTATGTCCATCTGCTCACCGTCGATGGAATTTATACCAGAAACGGTAATACCGTCACCACTCATAAGGGTGTAATACTCGGCGTTTTCCGCCATACACCTGAAAACATCGGTGGTGCCGCACATAACCCGTATCTCACCGTCAATGACCACAATTCGCCCCGATTTGCCAAGGATAAGTTCCTTTACGGTGCCGTCGTCATTACGCTGACGGCGGGTGACATACTTAATTTCTCTGCCGTCCATCTGGGACAGTGCAGGGTCGTCGTTGTTTCTTTTCTTTTTCTTAAACCCAAACATACAAATCACACCTTTATCAAAGTTTTACGGGGTCACATTTGCGACCCCGTAATTTTTAGTCAATAGGATGTGTCCAACCAAAGGTGTCCTCTACCTTGCCCCACTGAATACCCGTAAGGGTATCGTAAAGATGTTGGGTAACGGTACCGATTTCACCGTTATTGATGGTATACTTTGTATCCTTGTAGCACAGTTCACCAATCGGAGAAACGACGGCGGCGGTGCCGCAGCCCCAAGCCTCCTCAAGTGTGCCGTTTTTGAGTGCCTCGCCAAGTTCGTCAACCGAAAGCAGACGCTCGCTTACGGTGTAACCCTCACGCTTTAAGACCTCAATACAGGACATACGGGTAATACCGGGAAGAATCGAGCCCGTAAGTGCGGGGGTCACGATTTCGCCGCCAATCTTGAACATAACGTTCATAGCGCCGACTTCCTCGATATACTTGCGCTCAACACCGTCAAGCCAAAGTACCTGTGAATAACCCTTTTGCTCTGCACGCTCACCCGCGCGGTTACTTGCGGCATAGTTACCGCCGCATTTAGCGTAACCTGTACCGCCGCGAACGGCACGGACATCTTCCGACTCAATCATAATCTTAACGGGATTGATGCCCTCTTTATAATAACTGCCGACAGGCGACGCAATTATAACATAGGTTGCGTTATGAACGGCGTGAACGCCAAGCGATTCATCGTTACCGAACATAAACGGACGAAGATAAAGCGATGTACCAGCCGCAGACGGTGTCCAATCCTGCTCCATCTTAACGAATGTTTCAAGAACCTCTAACGCCAAATCTTCGGGAATCTGGGGCAGGCAAAGACGCTCTGCCGAGCGATTCATACGGCGGATGTTCTCAATAGGTCTGAACATCTGCACCTTACCGTCAGCGCGACGGTATGCCTTAAGACCCTCGAAAATTTCCGAGCCGTAGTGCAAAACGGTCGATGCGGGGTGAAGTGCTATCGGTCCGAACGGGATGATTCTTGCATCGTGCCATCCCTCCTCACGCGAGTAGTCCATCATAAACATATGGTCGGTAAAGATTTTACCGAAACCAAGTGATGAACTGTCGGGTTTCTCGGACAAGTCGGATCGTAGCCATG
>JAZREH010000336.1:0-7084 GCA_045660705.1 Acutalibacteraceae bacterium | reverse complement strand
CCGCGTTACAGAAACTTGACGAATCAATGGGACTTAATTACGGTCATACAAAGGCGCAAAACCTTAAAACCGCAATTCTTCGCCGTATTGATGTTAAGGCGGCAAAGAAAAATGCCGAAATAAACGCAAAGGATGACCTGCTTGATTTGTTTGCAAAGGTAGAATACTCGCACTTTGCCGATAACAAAAAGGATATCGAGCAGTTTGCCCTTAAAGCCGAAAATATACTTGATGTTGCCTGTGATTATATGCGTGCAGGACTTTATGATGATGCGCTTTACACCCTTGATATGTATAAGGGTCAGTATCCGCTTGTTGAGTATTATAAGGCTTTCTGCAAAAAGGATATATCGCTTATCAGAACGGCAGAGTCGCTTGATACGGGTTACTGCTTCCCGTCAAGGCTTGACGATATTGCGGTGCTTAAATATGCTATAGAAAACGATACTACTGCCGCTAATGCCTGCTATTATTTAGGCTCGCTTTATTACGACCGTTTCCGCTATAGTGATGCGGCTGACATTTGGGAAGAGGGCATAAAGCGTAACGGCAAACAGGCAAAAATCTGGCGCAATCTTGCACTTTATTATTTCGACAAGGCAAACGATCCGCAAAGGGCAAAGGACTGCCTCCAAAAGGCGCTTGAATACAAAAACGACCCAAGACTTCTGCTTGAATATCAGCAACTGCTTAAAAATATGAACTATACGCCCGAACAAAGGTTGTCGGTGTATGAAAAGTATCCCGAACTTCTTGCCGAGCGTGACGATTGCTACCTTGACAAACTGACCCTTGTATCCCAGACGGGTGATTTTGAAAAGGCAATCGATATGGCGCGTGTCAAACGCTTCCATATTTACGAGGGCGGCGAGGGTAAACTTACCAAACAGCACGCTTGGATGCATGTCCTTTTCGGTAAGCAACTTGCCGAAAACGGTGATACAAATCGCGCAGAAAAGATTTATTTTGACGGTGTGAATATGCCTAAATCCTACGGCGAGGCAAAGACTTTCTTTAATCAGGAGGCGCATATTTACTACTATCTTGGCGTCCTTTATGAGAACTTGGGCGACACCGAAAAGGCACAAAAGGCATTTGAGGATGCATCGGTTTATAAGGCGGCAGTTTCTGAAATTTCGCTTTTCCGCGCAATGGCTCTTAAAAAACTCGGCAACGAAAAAGAGGCAAACCGTGTCCTTGATGAAATGCTGTCTGTGGCAGAAAACTTCATTGTTAATAAGGATTTAAGGACATATTACGGTGTTGGGTCGCCGTCACCGATGCCCTTTGAATATAACATCGAAAAGAACAATCTGACCGACGGTTATATCCTTAAAGCGTTTGCACTTCTTGGATACGGCAAGACCGACGAGGCAAAAGAAAATATAAACCTCGCCAGAAACCTGAATCCTTACGATTTCAGAATATTTGCATTTGATAAGGTTATGAAATAATACTCTTGCGGTACACCGACGGGCGCTGTCCTACGAACTTTTTAAACTGTGCAGAAAAATGATGCGGGTCACAAAAACCGAGCGTTGCCGATATTTCCCCGACCGATTTATCGGTTGACCGTAACATTATCATTGCAATCCGCATTTTCGACTGTATTATGTACTGGTGCGGCGTTATGCCGTAGTTAGAACTGAATGTTCGTATAATGTGCTCAGGCGTCAGGAAAAATTCAGCCGAAATATCCGAAAGCGTAATATTTTCGGTTATATGCATATCAATATAAAGCCGTATCTTTTCGACTGTGCTGTCGATTGGTACGGCTTCGCTTTTGTGCGCCGCTAAAAACTGAATAAGTTTTAAAAACAGGCAGGCAGTCTGGTTTTTGTATTCGGTGGGGTCTTTAAGGTTTTTGCAGGCGGTATATATTTCTTCAAGAATAGGACGTGAATCGGCACCGCGAAAAACAAAGGTGTCCTTTATACGGTATGTTTCGACCAACCTTTCTGCAAGTACACCTTTAAAATTTATCCAGATGCGCTCAAACTGATTGTCTATTCCGCTGTAGTATATCTGGTTTTGTCCCTCATAAAGGATAAATGTGTCACCCGCGCTGACCGTAAAAACGCAGTTGTCGTTTATGATAACACCCGACCCCGATATAACATACTGAACACAGGCGACATTTGAATCAAGTCTGATCTGATAACAGGGTGTATCCCTAAATGTTTTTCCGAAGTTTGGTATGTAAAAAGGGTAGATATCATCGGTTGGAGGTGCCGCAAAATTCTCGGTGTTTTTTGGCTTTTCAAGTTCTATTATGTTCACAAAAATTCCTCTTTGATATATCAAATTTATTTCATTTTAAGCCGTAATTGTCGCGTTGTCAAGGGCACAAAGAGCAAAAATATCAATTTTTATTACTTTTTTGCCTGAAAAAACAAATTTTATATATTCAAAAACTTTATGTAAAATGATATACTGTAATTATGAGGTGAGAATATGGTTGAGATTAGAAACGGAAACTTCAGTGCCAAAATTGAGAGGCGCGGTGCAAACTGTGTTTCGCTTAAAAACAGCGAATACGGTGTAAGTGTACTTCGTGAGCCTAAAACCTATGACTGTTGGGATAATCCGTATCTTTACGGAATGCCGATTCTTTTCCCCGCAAACCGTATTTCGGGCGGAAGTTTTGAATTTGAGGGCAGAAACTACAGTTTCCCTATAAACGAGCCTAAAACGGGTTGCCATCTGCACGGTGAACTTCATAACGCACTTTTTAGTGTTGATGAACAGGCGGACGACTTTGTAACGCTTTCGCACACTGTCGAGCCGACAAAGGGTTTTATGCATAAATACCGCGTAGAAATAACATATAAACTGATTGAGGCAGGCCTTGTTCAAAAAACGAAAATCACTAATTTGTCGCAGAACAATATGCCGTGCCTGTTGGGTTTTCATACGACTTTCAATATACCGTTTTGTAAAAAATCTCGCGGAAACAACGTAAGGATATTAGCGGATGTGGGCGAAGAAATTGAACGCGATAAAAACTATCTTCCCACGGGTAGATGCCTTAAAACCGACGATGTTGGGGATAAACTGAAAAACGGATCTTTTGACCCGACCTCTGCCCGTATCAGCCGACATTATCCCATAGTAGATGCAGGTAGAATCGAACTTTTTGATGTGTTTACAAAAATCCGCATTTGCTATGTAAATGATTTGAATTTCAAATATAGGTTATTTTACAATGGGAATGCCGATATGTTTGTGTGCCTTGAACCTCAGAACTGTATTGTGAATGCACCGAACTTTCCGCTTGGTAAGGATGTTTCGGGTTTTGAATATATAGCCCCTAACACCGATAAAACATATGTGTCAGAAATTTTATTGGAAAAGGTCATTTGATTTTTTCAAATGATGAAAGGAGTTTTTATTATGGCAGGAGTATGGAGTAAAGAAAGAGCGTGGGAGTGGTACAATTCACGCCCGTGGATTCGCGGATGTAACTTTATGGGCAGCGACTGTGCTAACCGTATAGACCAGTGGCAGGAACTCGGGTTTGAGGAAAGGTTTGAAACCGCCGAAACCGAACTTAAACTTGCCGCCGAAACGGGTTTTAACAGTATCCGCATTATCCCTGAATTTATCGTGTGGTATAAGGAACATGATGGGTTTATGGAACGCTTTGAACGCTATATTGCCTTGGCAGATAAGTACGGCATTTCCTGTATGGTGGTTTTCGGAAACGACTGTATGCCGCCAAAAGGTGAGGGATGGCGTCTTCCCGATGTCGGACCGCAGCACTATGACTGGGGTTATCACGGCGGTCGCAAAAATTCACAGCACGGTACATTTTCTACGGTGGGTTATCATCTTCTTGATGACCCCGAAATGGCAAAGGCACATTATGAATGGGTGCGTGAAATCGTAACGGTCTATAAAGATGACCCGCGTGTTATAATGTGGGATGTCTTTAATGAACCTGGAAACTCCAATCGAAAGAATCTATCGTTGCCGCATCTTAAAAAGTTTGTTGAGATAATCCGTGAAATCGACCCGATTCAGCCGATAACGGTGGCACTGTGGCACGGTTTAAACAGCAATAAGGAAATCCAAATTACCGAAATCGAGCAGTTTGGTCTTGAAAACTCGGATATTATTTCATATCACAACTATTCGTCATATGAAACCAACATATTTTACATAAATAAACTTAAGAAGTTCGGTCGTCCTATAATCAATTCGGAATGGCTTGCACGCTGTCTTGATAATAATGTTCAGGAAATGTTCCCGCTTTTCTTCCTTGAAAAAATCGGGTGCTATAACTGGGGATTTGTCGCGGGTAAATATCAGACATATGAGCCGTGGAATGCGGTTTGGGACCAGTATGAAAAAAATCCTGACTTAAAGTGGGATTTCACAAAATGGTTCTACGATCTGTACCGCCCGAGTCTGCGCCCGTATGACCCAAAGGAAATCGAGATAATCAAGCGTTTCTGCAACATTGCAGATGAGGAGTTTAATAGTAAATAATTAAAAACAAGCCAATAATTATTTGACATAGCATCATTATAAACACAATTCAGGGTCTCCAACCCAGTTGGAGACCCTGAATTTAAGTAGGATTGTACAAAACGCTAAAAAACACTTGACAAAACAGCGCTTTTGGTCTATTATAAATTGTACGCCGCTGTGGCGGAACAGGCAGACGCAAGGGACTTAAAATCCCTCGGTGGCAACACCGTACCGGTTCAAGTCCGGTCAGCGGCACCAAAAAAAAAAGCACTTCGAAAGAAGGGCTTTGTTTTTTGGGTTTGTGTCCGCAAGGACACAACATCATTTTGCGGTGAAACCGCAAACATCATTTATCCGTAGGATAACATCATTCCGCTTTTGCGGACACAAAACGAGGTTTTGACTTCGTCAAAAACGATGGGGGCTTTCGCCCAACGATGTTGCACTGCGTGCAAATTTGTGCTATCGTAAACCTACAATTTTTACCGTTATTTTTCTTGTATATTGTCAGTAAATATTTGAAAGTTTATAATTATTTTAATAAACTGGCAAATTAGCAAAAATTAGGAGGATTCACTATGAAGGCTATTGAAATTATGGACGAGTTATTTAAACTCGCAAATGATAGAGATTATTCTAACACCTGTGACACTTGTAAAGCCGGTAATCCGGATATAGAAGTACGAAAGATTGCCGTATCGATGTTTGCGACACCCGAGGTTGTAAGGCGGGCAAGGGAATGGAATGCACAGCTTTTGATAGTGCACGAGCCTACTTATTATAATCATATGGATATACATTCAGATGAAAAGTTAGAGAACGAAAAGAGAAAACTTATTGAAGAATCAGGAATAACTGTATATCGCTATCACGACCACCCTCACTATACTACTCCTGATATCATAGCAGCAGGGGAACTCAGACAATTTGACCTTAAAGGCAGAATCGAATATACCGATATTTTTGACCTTGTTCGTATTCATCTTGATGAGCCTATATCTCCTGTTGAACTTGCTAAAATTATTGAAAAAAATTGCGGAATAAAGCATCTGCGTATATGCGGCGCAACTAATACTCCTTGCACAGTAGTGTCAGGTATGTTCGGCACTCCCGGTGGAGTATTTGACGAGTTAAAAAGTGAAAAAAGCGAAATAGTTTTAACAGGAGAAGCATGTGAGTGGAATCTTTGCGAATATGCGCGAGATGCCGCGCAACTTGGGTATAAAAAAGCTCTAATTATTATGGGGCATATAGGTTCTGAACGAGACGGTATGAAGTATACTGCTGACTTGCTGAAGAAAAAATATCCTGAAATTGACGTAAAATATTTTGAATGTGGAGAAGTATACACCTATACTGATAGTGAATAGAATTTTTGCAATAATTACTGAATCATTGTATGTAAAATTGTTGATAGTTTTTTTCACTGGAGGTATTGTTTAAGGGTAATATCGAGCCCAAACAGATAAAGGTTTGTAAAAAATGAGTTTATTATAGAAAATTATCGGTTTTCAGGCACATTTCATTCGTGTCACTAAGTTCAAAACACCCAGTCGAGTGCCTCGACACGCAAACGCGTGGTTGAGGTGCTCGTCTTTTTATTAAAAGCGATAAATAAAAGTGCGTCAGGACAATCGTTCCTGACGCACTAAATGTTTATGGTGAAGTAGTTTAATTATTTTCCCTCGTACTTGTCGACAACCTTTTTGATGCGGTCAGCGGGGTCAAGCAGACTGCTGATAGAATTATCGTTGTTAAGTGTTTCGATAAGCAGGGCAATATATTTCGACATGTTTACACTGCAGTACCAATCGCGGGAAAGCAGTTCAGGTGTCTGATAAATAAGGTTGGTCGTAAATACCTTGTCGATAAGACCCTTTTTGTAGTATTCGTCGAACTTTTCAAGACCGTCAACAAAAAGACCGAATGTCGAGAAGACGAAGATTCGACCCGCACCGCGTTCTTTAAGTTTTGCGGCGATATCGAGCATTGATTCGCCCGAAGAAATCATATCGTCAACAAGGATAAGGTCCTTGCCGTGAATATCGTTGCCAAGGAAT
The DNA here is from genome assembly GCA_045660705.1 of Acutalibacteraceae bacterium. Lineage (GTDB taxonomy): Bacteria > Bacillota > Clostridia > Oscillospirales > Acutalibacteraceae > UBA737. The sequence continues at coordinate 551 of JAZREH010000336.1, read as the reverse complement.
TCGTGTGCCTCAATCGGGTTTTTGCCGTTGATTATTACCGAATAGTTGCGGCGCTTGTAGAACATACCGAGGTCAAGACCCAAAACCGACGAGTAGTAGATGCAACGACCCATACCGCCCTCATCAGGGGAAACAATCATAGTGTGGTCGCGGTCCAGTTTGATATCGTCATATGTACGGAGTAACGCCTTTATCATCTGATATGCTGCCTGAACATTATCGAAACCGTCAAGCGGAATTGCGTTATTAACGCGGGGGTCGTGCGCATCAAAGGTTATGATGTTCTTAACGCCCATCGAAACAAGTTCCTGAAGCGCAAGCGCACAGTCCATCGACTCACGCGAGGTGCGGCGGTGCTGTCTGCCCTCATAGAGCATCGGCATAATAACATTGATTCGTCTTGCCTTTCCGCCGAAAGCCGCAATAACGCGCTTTAAATCCTGAAAATGGTCGTCCGGACTCATCGGTACGGTCTGACCGTACATCTTGTATTTAACATTGTAGTTAAAGCAATCGCAGATTATGTAAGCATCAAGACCGCGTGCGGTGTG
>JAZREH010000335.1:0-5288 GCA_045660705.1 Acutalibacteraceae bacterium | reverse complement strand
GGAACATGTATTACCGCATTTATGCAGACAACATTGCTGTATCTCGGTCTTATAACATTCCCACAGAATATGCTTACCGGTCTTGGGGTAATGCTTGCGGCAAACGAGGTGCCGAGAGTCGCTGAACATTTTGGTCTTGATACAAGTGCTAAAACAAATATTATGAGTGTAATTCATATGTCGTCAACGCTTGTGAACCTCGGCAGAATGCTGAAGAAAGGGTAAGGAAGATTTTTATGAAGGAAAACAATGAACTTGAACGCAAGGATATAGTTATAGGTGATATGGAGGTTGACTGTGACAGTGGAATACAGATAACGGCATATATAGAAACTTGGTTTGACGTCGATAAAAAGTTCATGGTACACACCAATGCGGATGAAGGTAAGTGGCTTAATATGTATGCCCGATTCGACCCCTTTGAGGATTCGGTAAAAATCGAGTGTACGGTTAGCAGCGACGACGGCGACCATAATTTCGACTACAGTCCTACTAAAGCCGAGGCAGACCTTATAAAAGAGATGATAACCGAAAAACTGCGGGAGGAAGAAAAAATGACACCGCAGGAATTCTGCAACAGTTTTACAGTGGTGAACGATATTGAACTTGGAGGTATACAATGACGAGATACATATATCCGCAAAATCTTAAAGCAACGGCAAATATGTGGCTTTGGGGTCTCAGGGATTTTGCAATAATAGGAATAGCGGCGCTTTTATCGATATTCGCATTTGCACAGCTTCGCTGGATTGTACCGGGTGCAGCAACTCTTACATACGCATTCCTCACCATAAGGTTTGAGGATACCACAATTCTTGATTTTATTAAATGCGCTGTGCGGTATTTTATATCCTCACAGCAGTATTTTGAATGGAGGTGAAACCTTATGTTCGGAAAGAAGAAGGGGCGCTCTGTTCAGGAACTTATAGGAATAAAGAGGTTTACCGACTACGGATTGCTTACAAATAAGGGCGAAATTCTTTTCTTTAAGATATCTCCAACCAATATATCTGTACTTTCAAGACAGAGCGTAGAGCATAGAATACATAACTTAAAGTTATTGCTTGCTGCCATACCGGACATAGAGATAACCTGTATGGATTCGGCAGAGTGCTTTGATAATAACAAAGCCTACCTTAATACACGGTATGAAAAGGAAACAAATCCCAATGTGCGCGAACTGCTTTTGAAAGATATTGCTTTTATTGACGATATGCAGGTCGAGATGTCAATAGCACGAAGTTTTATATTTTCGGTGAAATGTAAGAATAAGAACCCCGAGCAGGTCTTTCAGACTGCTAATGATATAGAAAAGGCGATATCCGGCGAGAATTTTGAGGTGTACCGAATGGGGAAAGAGGATATCAAAAGAATACTCGCTCTTTATTTCGGCCCTTCATTAAATGGGGATCTGCTTCCCGATGTTGATGGTGGGCAGTTTGTTGGAGTATAATGGTAAAAATGGGGTGAATTAATGAATTTACGAACGGATATCTTTGTTGGTAAAGAATTAAGAGAACTTACCAAAGAAGTAAAAAATGATAATAAAAGAGATTGCTATAAGAAAATAATAAAATTTCTTAATGGCGATTACTATACTCATATCTGCTCTTTATACGGTCTTTACGATACGGGAAAAACTAGCTTGCTTTTGCAGACTATAGCCGATATGCAGGAAGCAGATTTTGAAAAAACTGCATATATTAAACTCAGTACCGCAGAGGAAGTGGATGATGTTACGCACGATTTGGATATACTTAAAGATTTAGGATTCAAAAGAAAATTACAGTTTTGCAACCCGGTATTAGATTGTATCTTGCTGAAAAGCTGATACAAAGTCTTGATGAAAGTGGAAGCATAAACGGTGATGCACAGAAACTTCTTAAGAAAATCAAGGATGATATAGTCGGAGAAATACTTCCGGATAACGCGCCGCAGGAATTAGACAATATAATTCAAACTATGTGAAAAATAAAATTGCATTCGAACAGTCATTTTTTAAAGAATGGCTGTTTGTTTTTTGTTCAAAAACAGGAGGTAAAACATGGCTTTAAAAAACAAAACCAAGAATCTGACCCCCGAGCAAAGGGAGGAAATCAGGACAAAGGATTTCTTTGACCTCATATTGCCGGGCACTGTCAGATTCTATTCGGATTATTATACGGTAGGAGATAGTTATAGGTGCGTATGGGCAATAAGAGAATATCCGCCCGCCACAGAGGAACAGGCAATACTTTCACGGCTCGGAGATAAAACTGGTGTTACACTGCGTATATATAACCGGCTTGTCAGTAATATTGAGAGGGACAAGATTATTCAGAGCGCCGACCGTAAAAACAAAATGAAAAGTACGAGTAATAATATAAGCGAGGTTGTCAGAGCAGAGGGCAATCTTAACGATATAGTTGAACTGCTTATGAATGCCGATAGGGAAAGAGAGATACTGCTTCATTGTGCAGTATTTATTGAACTTACCGCGAAAAGCAGACAAAAGCTCAGACTTCTTCAAAATAATGTATCAATGGAACTTACCCGCGCCAAGATTATTGTTGACCGACTGACATTAAAACAGAAAGAGGGTTTTCTTTCTGTTCTGCCGACAGGCACAAATATGTTCGGTGCGCAGTATGAAAGGGTGCTTCCGTCTGCTTCGGTTGCAAATTTCTATCCATTTAATTTTTCAGGTAAGACAGATCCGCAAGGGCTTTATATCGGGAGGGATAAGTACGGCACAAACATACTCGTAGACTTTGATAAACGAGCCGAGGATAAGACCAATAGTAATATTCTTATTCTTGGAAACTCCGGTATGGGTAAATCCTTTCTCTTAAAAACAATACTTACGAATATCAGAGAATCAGGGAAAAAGATATTGTGTCTTGACCCTGAAGCAGAATACGAGGATCTGTGTACTAAAGGACTTGGCGGTACATATCTTGACTGCACTAAAGGTGAAAATATAATTAATCCGCTTGAACCCAAAATATGGACAGACGGTGTTGATGAGGACGTGAGTGTTCCGGAAGCCTTTAGGAAAACAACAAGGCTTAGCCAACATATTGCATTTTTAAAGGACTTTTTCCGTGCATATAAAGACTTTACCGATGCACAGATTGATACAATAGAAATCCTACTCGGCATTCTTTATGAACAGTTTGGCATCACCGATAAAACCGATTATAGCACATTGAAATCGACCGACTATCCCATAATGAGCGATTTTTATAATCTTCTAGACGATGAGATTTTAAGTTATGAGAGTAATGAAAATCATTTATATACAAAGGAATTATTGCAGGAGGTCAGACTGAGTCTAAACAGTATGTGTGTTGGTGCAGAGGCCGTATATTTTAACGGTCATACCAATATTGCGGATGATAGTTTTCTCGCCTTTGGTGTTAAGGATTTAATGGATTCAAACAAAAGGCTAAAGGATACTGTACTTTTCAATATTTTTTCATATATGAACTGTAAACTGCTCACAGCTGGAAATACGGTAGCAAGCATAGATGAATTTTATCTATTCTTAAATAATATGACGGTTGTTGAATATATCCGTAACAGTATGAAGCGTGTCCGTAAAAAAGATTCAGCGGTAATACTCGCCAGTCAGAATATAGAAGAATTTTTGATTCCGTCAATAAAGGAGTATACCAAGCCGTTATTTTCAATACCGACACATCATTTTTTGTTTAACCCCGGCACAATAAATCCTGCGGATTTTATGGAGGCTTTGCAGGTTGAACCAAGCGAGTTTGACCTCATAAAAAATCCCCAAAAAGGCACCTGCCTTTACCGTTGCGGTAATGAAAGGTACCTTTTGCAGGTAAAAGCGCCTGAATATAAAATGGCGCTGTACGGCAAGGCGGGTGGCAGGTAATGGCGGCACCGGCAATAGCCGCAGTTGCGAAAAAGGTATTACAGGTTGTACTGTCTAATAAAAAAGGACGAAGTGCCGTGATTACTATCGTACTTATTGTACTGTTCCTTATCTTTCTACCCGTAATAGTTTTCTTTTCAGTAATAAGCGGAGATATTGATCTGAATATTGACGGTCTTGAATCGCGCATAGAACAGCATATAAACGAGGAAACACAAGGTAAACTGCAGTTGGCCGAAGGTGTAATAAATGATATTGAGTTAAAAATGACCGAGGCAGGTTACAGTGCTGAAGATATTAAAAAGGCGCAGGTGATTTATTCACTTGCGCTTTATGAATTTTCAGACCAAGAAAACTTCACAGAAAACCTTGTTGGATGCTTTGCAGCAGAACAGACCGATGAGGAACTTATGTCTGCGATAAACCTTAAATTCGGCACCAATATATCATATACAGAATTTGAAAAGGTCCTTACTAATATTAAGGCTGATAATACCGGAATTACAGAAGATAACCCTTTGACCGAATCAGGATAATATTCGTCTGGACTTATGACAATTTGTGTGGCATTGTTTGGTGTGCTGAAAATCTGACAATAAAAGAGGTGTGATGTATGGCTAAAGCAACCGCCTATGTACCCGACGAGTGCAAGGGTATAATTGACGGATTAAAAAAACTAAATGCGAAGCATTCTATTTGGACGGTATTTGAGGATTGGCTGAAAATAAGTTCAATATCAATAAGCAATGCGGTCGATTGGAATCAAAGTGCAGAGCGTGAAGAACAGTACCTTGAAACCATAAATAAATATTCACCTGACGAGCAGAAGATCCTGGCTTCAACCTTTGCTGAACTTGTAAAGGCGCTGCAACATTCTGCAACAACAGAGGGTCCGGTAGATTTGCTTGGAAAAGTGTTTCACGCGCTTGAACTCCATAATAAATATCACGGACAGTTTTTTACACCGTTTCACATATGCGAATTTATGGGACAAATTGCATTGGGAGACGGCGGAGAAGCGGGTAATGCCGTAGGCGAAGCACTTCATAAAAAAGGATATGTTTCTGTGTGTGAACCATGTGTTGGATCAGGAGGTATGGTGTTGGGGTTCGCAAATGCAATGTATAGAAACAAAATGAATTATAACAGCCAGATGGTTGCATACTGCTGCGATATAGATATAAAGTGTGTGCATATGGCATATCTGCAATTATCTCTGTATGGCATACCCGCTGTTATTATTCACGGTAACAGCCTGACACTTGAAGAATGGTCACGATGGTATACTCCCGTGTATATGGTAGAGGGTTGGCCGTTCAGGGAAAGGGTAGACAATCTGCTTGAAACTATACATAATGCAACGACAGACCGACCAACTATTAACGCATCGGAAGTGCCATTACTGCAA
>JAZREH010000334.1:0-1977 GCA_045660705.1 Acutalibacteraceae bacterium | reverse complement strand
GTAAATGACCGCGCGCTGGAGGAGGAGTGTCTGCACACCCTATACAGTCGCCTTTGCACCGAAAGAAAGGTTTGGCGCATCTTCGCCTTTGTCTTCCTTGGCTTTGCTATATTCTTTATGTTGTTTGGTATCTTCTTCGCTGCCCTTGGCAAAACCTTCGGCATCGCTTTAAGTGTTGTGTATTTCGTGTACGGACTTATCCTATTTTTGCCAATCTGCATTATAAACTTCGTTGTGGTGTCGAAACTCGGGTACTACATTGATTCTTACTATGTCGATGTCGGTCCGACGGTTGAAAGGTGCGGAAGTGCCGGCGCAATCGTGCTTGGCGCCCTGTGTAATGAAATCGCTTTGATTTTCATTATCATCAATTTTGTTTACATAAAGCGCAATGCGGCGGTCTTTGCCCGTATCCGCCAAAACCAACTTGCCGCAAAACAGATGTGGAACAGCCATAACCCGAACGCATAATTTTTTGGGGAGAAATTTTATGTTTAACAACATCGGTGAAAAGATAAAAAAATTAGCAAAATTTGTTTTTTTGCTTATTATCGCATTATATGTACTTTTAGGTATCTGCACGGCAATTTCTTTTGGAGTGCAAGATGACGGAAATTTAGGGTTAATAGTTGGCATTGTATTATTTCCTGTTATTGTTGGTATTGGTATACTTGTGGCGTGGTTAAATACCGTCGTTTTATACGCTTTTGGTGAATTGGTGGATAATTCGAAAAAGTCAGTCGTTTTACAACACGAAATTATCAAACGCTTGAAGTCTTCACCAAAAAATGAACAAGATAACGCGAACACCAGTGCTAAATGGCGTTGTGAAAAGTGCGGTTGTGAGATTAGTGGCGATTATTCTTTTTGTCCGTTCTGTGAATTTGTTGAAAGAAAAGACCGCCTAAAAGAAATGGATTCGCACATTTCGGAATAGGAAATCAGTAAAATCCTTAAAGACGGCAGTTTTGCCGTCTTTTTTCATCGCTTTTACAAAACGAGTTTCAATGTCCTCGCTTGTGATAAGGAACACAAGGGGACAGAGTTGTTGTGTTAATTTGACGGACAGTCGAGGACGCCTGTCCCTACAAAATATTTTTCGTATTCGTGCGAAGCACACATTACTTCTTCACTATTACTTCTTACTTATTACCTAAAAAAGACGGCATCAGCCGTCTTTTTTACATTGCGTCCCATCGTGAATTATCTCGTAATTGTCTTTATAAATCAAATCCTCAATAAACACAAACTCGTACCCGTCGTCTTTAAGGCATTTTAGGATATTCGGCAGGGCGGCAGGGGTGTGGTCGGCATCGTTATGGAAAAGGACTATTGAGCCGTTTTTAACCTTGCTTGTGACCCTTTGACAAATATTTTCGGGTGTTGCGCTGTCTTTCCAGTCAAGGGAATCGACCGACCACTGTATCGTATACATTTTAAGTGACTCAACCGCGTCGATAACCGCGTTATCATAATCGCCATACGGCGGTCTGAATAGGGTAGGACATCTGCCCGTTATCGACTCGATTTTTTGGTTACAGGAGTTAAGTTCATCGCACATCTGCGCCGTCGACAGTTGCGGCATATGCGGGTGGGTGTTTGAATGGTTTTCGATCCTGTGACCCGCATCAGACAGTTGCTTTACCGATTCGGGGTACTTATCCACCCAAGCGCCGACCACAAAAAAGGTTGCGGGCACGTCGTACTCTTTTAGTATGTTTATAAGTGTTTCGGTATCGTCGTTACCCCACGATAAAAGTAAAAAGATACAAAATAACTGCTCACACCAAATCGGCGTGAGCAGTTTTGTTATGCTAACTTCATTTTTACCATATAGCATATTGAGAACTTTGTTCGTTTAACTCGATTATAGAACCGTCCATATATTCGATTTTAATATTAGTATACCTTACGGTTTTTACAGTATTATTATACCATATAGCATCCCAACCGTCATACCGCCCAAATTTTGTTAAA
>JAZREH010000333.1:0-1387 GCA_045660705.1 Acutalibacteraceae bacterium | reverse complement strand
TTGGTTGCAATATCTGTGGCGGATGGAAGATATGTCGGCAGAACTTTTAAACCTATTTAAGGTATTGGCAGAAGAACAGCAACTGCACAAAAGGAATATGGCATACGACGATTCAAGTGACAGGTTTAATGCCCTGCGACTGCTGATATATGAAAATCCGAAAAACTGGAACATTGCTAAAATGGCTACATATGTAAATTTAAGCCGTTCAAGATTCTCGGTTAAATACAAAACATTATTCGACGTTTCGGCAATCGATGATTTCGCCAACGCGACAATGTGTTTAGCACAAAAACTACTGTCAACGACCAATCTTACCTGTCAGAATATCGCCGCCGAATGCGGTTATGAAAGCGTACCGTTTTTTATACAGAAATTTAAAAAATCGACGGGTATTACCCCGAACAAATGGCGCGAAAGCATACTGATACAGGAAATCGAAACAGAGCCTGAACAAAAACAATCCTTGTGACACGCAGACCTGTACCGACATAAAATGTTTTGACGGGAATTTTTGTAACAGGAAGTGTTAATATATGGGCAAGTACTCTGTTTCGACCGACTCAATAACCTATGCCCTTAAAGGGCGCGACCTTTTACGCCGCAAAGGATTTTCGGCGTACACCGAACGCAAAACAACGGGGCTTTCAGGTGTTGGGTGCGGATATAATATAATATTTTCGGGCGACAAAAAACAGGCGCTTACTTTGCTTGCTGATGCAGGCGTAAAGACAAACGGTATAACCGAACTTTAAAACATCCGACGGACAAAATTCCGTCGGATATTCTTTTTCAGGAGGACAAATTATGATATACTTTGACAATGCGGCCACCACCAATCCAAAGCCGCAAATTGTTATAAACACCGTAAAAAACGCCCTTACAAACCTATCCGCAAACCCCGGCAGAAGCGGGCACGCGCTATCACAGGATGCGGCGGCGGCGGTCTTTTCTGTTCGGGAAAAGGTTGCCGATTTTTTCGGTTGTTCGGGTGCAGAAAGGGTGATTTTTACCCCAAACTGCACCACCGCTATAAACATCGTTATAAAGGGACTTTTAAAGCGTGGCGACCGCGTAGTTACAAGCGACCTTGAACACAACGCCGTAATGCGACCTTTAAGAAAAATTGGCGCCGACATTGAAACGGCAAGGGTTTCTTTTTCTGACCCCGACGCGACCTATCGGGCGTCTGAAAAACTAATTGATGCAAACACAAAACTTGTTATATGCACCGCCGCCTCAAATGTGACGGGAACAATGCTTCCAATCCACAAAATAGGGCGACTTTGCCGAAACTTAAGTATCCCGTTTGCCGTTGATGCGGCACAGGTGGCAGGTGTTATCCCCATCAATATGAATGATATGTGCATCGACTTCTTGTGTGTAG
>JAZREH010000332.1:0-1259 GCA_045660705.1 Acutalibacteraceae bacterium | reverse complement strand
ATATTCCTTACCTTCACTTCGGACAAGACCTTTTTCCTTTGCCGTTACCATACTGCCGCCACAGGCGATAAAATCGTCATAGGCAATAACCTCGGCACCGATAAAGCCGCGTTCAAAGTCGGTATGTATTTTGCCTGCCGCTTTCGGTGCCTTGGTGCCCTTGGTGATGGTCCACGCGCGCACTTCGGGTTTGCCTGCGGTAAGGTATGAAATAAGACCCAAAAGTGAATAGCAGGTCTGAATCATACGGTCAAGGCCCGAACGCTGCAGTCCAAGTTCCTCAAGGAACATTGCCTTTTCGTCGTCCTCAAGACCCGAAATTTCGGCTTCAAGTGCCGCGCAAATCGGCAGAATTTCGGCGTTTTCCTTGGCGGCGATTTCCTTTACGGCGTTATAGTGTGCATTGCTGTCGATACCGCCTGTAAAGTCATCCTCGCTCATATTGCAGGCGTAGATTACGGGCTTTGCCGAAAGCAGTGCGGTGGTGTTGATGATTTCCTGCTCAGATTCATCGGTTATTTCTACTGAACGGGCGGGAAGTCCCTCCTCAAGATGGGCAATAAGGCGTTTGAGGAAATCAACCTCGCCCTGCATCTTCTTGTCGCCTTTAAGCGCCTTTGTTGCACGGTCTAAACGGCGCTGTGCCATCTCAATATCCGAAAAGATAAGTTCAAGGTTTATGGTTTCGATGTCGCGTACAGGGTCAACCGAACCCTCAACATGTATAATGTCGGTGCTTTCAAAACAGCGAACAACGTGGACAACTGCATCAACCTCGCGTATGTTTGCAAGGAACTTGTTTCCAAGACCCTCACCCTTTGAGGCGCCCTTTACAAGACCTGCAATGTCAACAAATTCGATAACGGCGGGAGTAAACTTGTCGGGGCTGTAAATTTCGGCAAGTTTTTCAAGTCGTTCATCGGGAACGCTGACCATACCGACATTCGGTTCAATAGTGCAGAACGGGTAGTTTGCCGATTGAGCCCCCGCGTTTGTAATCGCATTAAAAAGTGTTGATTTGCCGACATTCGGCAGACCGACCATACCAAGTTTCATTTTTACTTCCTCCAAGGATTATTATGTGTATCTAATACATTATAATGTATAAAAACTGTTTTTTCAAGTGTATAAAATCTTTTAATCCCAACCGCTTGTGCGGTAACTGAACAGAAAACTGTCCTTATCCGAAAAAGACAGGTCATCTTTACCGGATATTTCTGCAATCGCCGTCATCATAATGTGTTCTTCAAGACCTGTGC
>JAZREH010000331.1:0-2441 GCA_045660705.1 Acutalibacteraceae bacterium | reverse complement strand
GAAGATTTCCAACATTCAGGAAATACTTCCGCTTCTTGAACAGATTGTTCAGGCAGGCAAGAAACTTGTTATTATTGCCGAGGATATTGAGGGCGAGGCGCTTTCGACCCTTATCGTTAATAAACTTCGCGGCACCTTCACCTGTGTTGCCGTTAAAGCCCCCGGCTTTGGCGACCGCAGAAAGGAAATGCTCCGCGACATCGCTATTCTTACGGGCGGTGAGGTTATTTCCGAGGAACTCGGTCTTGAACTTAAGGATGCAACCGTAGGTCAACTCGGTCAGGCGCGTCAGGTTAAGGTCACCAAGGAAAACACCATCATTGTTGACGGTGCGGGTGACAAGGGCGAAATCACCGACCGTGTTGCACAGATAAAGAATCAGATTTCGACCACCACTTCAGATTTCGACCGCGAAAAGTTGCAGGAACGCCTTGCTAAACTTTCGGGCGGTGTTGCCGTAATCAAGGTCGGTGCCGCAACCGAAATCGAAATGAAGGAAAAGAAACTTCGCGTAGAGGATGCACTTTCGGCTACCAAAGCCGCTGTTGAAGAGGGTATCGTTGCAGGCGGCGGTGTTGCTCTTCTTAATGCTATCCCCGCAGTTGCCGCACTCTTTGAGGAGGCACAGGGCGACGAAAAGACAGGTGTCGGCATCGTGCTTAAGGCACTTGAAGCACCCGTTCGTCAGATTGCATTCAACGCAGGTATCGAGGGTTCGGTAATCGTTGATAAGATTGTTACAAGCAATAAGGTAAACTATGGCTTTGATGCATACAACGAAACCTACACCGATATGATTGAGGCGGGTATCGTTGACCCGACCAAGGTTACCCGTTCGGCACTTGAAAACGCCGCATCGGTTGCCGCTATGGTACTGACCACCGAAAGTCTGGTTGCTGATATAAAAGAGGATGCTCCCGCTGCTAATCCCGCCGCACCCGCCGCTGCTGCCGCACAGGGCGGAATGTACTAATATTCCAAAACAAAACAAAATCCCGCAGGACTTTATCCTGCGGGATTTTTTAGTATTAAGTCTTTAAAGTAAGTCGGATAACTGTGCTAACTGCTCCATCGTCAGTTGTTCACCGCGTACCGTCGGCTCAAGTCCGATTTGGGTAAGAGCCTCGCGCAGTTTTTCGCGGTCAACACCCATTGTCGACGAAACGGTGTTGACAAGTGTCTTTCGCCGTTGTGCAAAACACGCCTTTACAAGCCTGAAAAACCGCTTTTCATCGGCGACCTGTACGGGCGGAGTGTTGCGGATGTTCAGTTTAATTACCGCCGAATCGACATTTGGCGGCGGCATAAAACTGTCGCGCGGCACACCGAAAAGGATTTCTCCCTCGCAGTAGTAATTGACCGCTACAGTAACGGCACCCGATTCACGGCTGCCGACCTCGGCACAAAGGCGCTGGGCCGCCTCCTTTTGCACCATAACGGTTACCGAATCTATCGGCAGACGGCTTTCAAGCAACATCATCACAATGGGCGAGGTTATATAATACGGCAGATTGGCGCAGACATTGACCCGCGCACAGTCTGAAAATTTCTCTTTTATCAGTTTTAAAAGGTCAAGTTTCATCGCATCGCCGAAAACTATTTCGACATTGTCAAATTCGGCAAGGCTTTTTTTCAGAATCGGGCGCAGTCTTTCGTCAAGTTCAATAGCGACAACTTTTTTTGCACGGCGACACAGTTCATATGTCAGCACGCCGGCGCCCGGACCGATTTCAAGGACACCCGTCTCACCGTCACAGGCGGCATCTGCCATAGCGGGGCAGACGGCAGGGTCGATAAGAAAGTTTTGACCAAGTGATTTTTTAAAGGAAAACCCCTCGCTCTGGAGGAGTTTTTTTATTTCGTTAGGGTTTGATAAATTCATACAACAGCACCTATTACCGCGCCTGCACCGTAGGATACAAACGCCACGATTATACCCGCCGTAAGAACGCCAAGTGCAATCGAGGGGAACGCCTTTTTAAGTCGCATATCAAGCATCGCGGCGATAAGAGCGCCCGTCCATGCCCCTGTACCCGGCAGAGGAATTGCAACAAATATAAACAGCCCCCAGAATGCGTACTTCTGAACGGTACCCATCTTCTTTTCGGCGCGATTTTCGATTTTTGTGACAAAGCGGTTAAGCCAACCGCTTTTCTTTCGCAAAAAGGCGAAGATTCTTTTTATAAAAACAATGATAAAGGGAACGGGGATAAGGTTGCCGATTATGGCAAGCGGAATGGCAATACGCCAGTCAAGTCCGTTGCCTACTGCAATGGGGATAGCGCCGCGCAGTTCTATGATAGGTACCATACTTACAACAAGTGTCATAAGTATCTTGCCCCAAAAATTATTCCACAAAAAGTCTAACATTGGATTCCTCCTACTGCAATCTGAAAATACTTGCAGTTGTTATGCCAAAAATCTCTTTAAAGTATGCTATC
>JAZREH010000330.1:0-2267 GCA_045660705.1 Acutalibacteraceae bacterium | reverse complement strand
TTGAGCGGCTTGCCGCGATGCCGCGCCTTACGGCTTGGCGTGCGCCCACCGATAACGATAAGAATATAAAACCGCTTTGGGGCTTTTATAACATCTGGCAGGGTGAAAACCTTGACCGTACATTTACCAAGGTGTATGACTGTACCTTTGAAAACGGTACTGTTTTGGTAAACGCATCTATGGCAGGTGTTTCGCGTGAGCCGCTGTTCAGATACACCCTTAAGTTTACGGTTTATGCCGACGGCAGAATTGATACCGTACTTGACGGAAATGTTAAGGAAAAATCGGTATGGTTGCCCCGTCTTGGTTTTGAACTGCAACTTCCGGCTACGGCTGATACCTTTAAGTACTTTGCGCACGGACCGATTGAAAGTTACAGCGATATGCATAATGCATCCTTTATGGGAATGTTTGAAAGCGACGCCAAGGGCGAGTATGTGAACTATGTCCTGCCGCAAGAACACGGCAACCACTGGAATGCCCGTATGCTTTCTATCGGCGGTCTTGTGTTTGAGGGTGACGCTTTTGAGTTTAATGTGTCAGAGTACAGCACCGATGCTATCTTTAAGGCGGCACATACCGATGAACTTGTAAAGGACGGATTTGTTCATCTGCGTGTTGATTACAAGGTTTCGGGTCTTGGCTCAAATTCCTGCGGTCCGCAACTTGAGGAAAGATTCCGCCTAAACGATAAGGAAGTACACTTTGAGTTCAGCGTAAAACCGCAAAAATAATAAATACTTTACACACCCCGCCGACCTAAATCGGCGGGGTGCTCTGCTTTTAAATTCAATATTGACGAAAATCTGTAAAAGTGGTATAGTATAAAGTACGAAATTATGTCATATTTTCGGAATGTGGGGTATGGATATGTGTGATAACGCTAAACTTAAATCCTGCGATATAGTAATAAATACGAATGATGAAAAATACGGTACTGATATTCGTAAATTTCAGGGATGTCCTACGCTCGCCGTCACACGCGAGGGACGTATATTTTTGGGTTGGTATGCAGGCGGTTGTTGTGAACCGCATATGGAAAATTACAACCTGCTTATATATAGCGATGACGGTGGCAACAGTTGGAGCAATCCGATTGTTATAATACCAAGCGATCGCCAACGGTTTGTGCATGCACTTGATATCCAACTTTTTGTTGCCCCCGACGGGAAATTGCACGTTTGCTGGGTGCAGAACAACACCAAACCCGCACCCGAAAAGATGCCGGAGTATCCAAAAGGTCAACCTGCGATTATTGTTGACGGATTTTTGTTTGACGATTTCCGACATACCGAGTGGGAGATTATTTGTGATGATCCCGATGCCGAAAACCTGATTTTTTCGGCACCACGCAATCTTTGCGACGGTTTTCTGCGTTGTAAGCCGACCTTTCTTAAAAACGGTGATTGGCTTTTTTACGCGTATAGTCAGCTTTCAAAAAAATATCGCTATTATATTTCAAACGACCAAGGCTGTACATATCTGCCGATGGAGGGCGCCGAAAAAACACCCACCTGGTTTGACGAGGCAATGGCGTATGAGCGCCTTGACGGAAGTATTCGTATGCTTGCACGTACATCTACAGGTGAACTTTCGGAAAGTATTTCATTTGACGGCGGTCATACTTGGACCGATGCAATGCCAAGCGGTATTGACAATCCCGATACCCGTTTTTTCATAGCCCGCACACCGTCGGGTAGGATTCTGCTTGTTAATAACGATTCTCGTACAAGACGCGAAAATATGACGGTGTATCTGTCGGAAGACGATGGAAAAACCTTTGAATATAAAAAGTGTATTGATTCGCGTGACGGTACATCATATCCCGACGTTGATTTTTATGATGGTAAAATTTATCTTACATACGACCGAGAGCGTACGGACGCTAAAGAGATACTTTTTACCGTGTTTGACGAAGACGATATTATGAATCCGGAAAGAGAAATATCGGTTAGGATTGTAAGTAAACCGAACATTTAAATTTTTTCTTCATAATATAGACTGAAGAATTTCTGATTTTCAAGAGGTGCGATTATGGTATATAATAATATTTTAGAGGCGATGGGGAACACCCCCCTTATCCGTCTTTCGCATATGGGCGACCCCGACGGTGCCGAGATTTTGGTTAAATTCGAGGGGCTTAATGTCGGCGGTTCGATAAAGACGCGCACTGCGTACAATATGATATGTGATGCTGAAAAGCGTGGGCTTATCGGTAAGGATACTATTATTGTTGAGCCGACCAGCGGAAATCAGGGAATCGGACT
>JAZREH010000329.1:0-5306 GCA_045660705.1 Acutalibacteraceae bacterium | reverse complement strand
TCAAACACAATATCACCTCTTTAAAATAGTGTGTAGGGATAGTATGCGCATAAAACAACCTGAATATACCATATTTATGAGCACAAGCCCCGACAGACCTTTGCGTCCGTCGGGGCTTGCGCCTGAATATTAGAATGCGTCAGGTCTTACTTCATGCTGTTTTCATAAGACTCGATCATCTTCTTGACCATCTGTCCGCCGATAGAACCTGCCTGTCTGGAGGTAAGGTCACCGTTATAACCCTGCTTAAGATTTACACCAACCTCATTGGCTGCCTCCATCTTAAAACGATTGAGAGCTTCCTTTGCCTCGGGTACTACGTTTTTGTTAGCCATTGTGTTTTCACCTCTTGTAAAAAAAGTTTTTTATCGTCTGCAATAGTATTTTATGAGGATAAACTTTTTTTATTAAAGGTAAATTATGTGCTTTTTTCTAATTTTTTGTCAAATCTTTTTTATTATCGGCATAATGCCCTTGTCGGTTATATCTATTATAGCGTAACTGTTAGGCGACCCGTCGCGCGAGAGTGAAATCGACCCAGGATTCACAATATACAGGCCGTCATCATAGGATATACGGGAAATATGGGTGTGACCGTAAAGGGCGATAGAGCAGTTATTGTCAAGCGCGCTGTTTTTAAGGCGCTCGATACCGTACTTTACGCCGAGCGTGTGACCGTGTGTGTAAAATATACGGACACCGCCCACATTTGCAATATCGGTTGAACGGTAACTGGAGGCAAAGTCGCAGTTGCCCGAAACGATGTGAAAGTTGCGGTCGGTATACAGAAATGTAAAATCTTCAATGTCTGCGGTGATATCGCCCAAAAAGAAGATTTCGCCCGCATCGGGTTCGCGTTTGATTGCTTTTTCAACCAGATCGCCCCGCTTGTGGGAATCGGAAATAACAAGAATCCTCATATTATACCTCCGGTATGCATAGTTTAGTAAAAAGGGGGCAGTCATATGCAAAACGGTAAAGACCGCTTGGCACAGGATATCGTGCGCGCTTCGGGAGGAAAGGTTGACCCCGATGCCGCAAAACAGGCGGCAAACGGCGATATTTCAAAACTTGTCGGCTCGCTTAAACCCGAGGACAGGGCAAAACTCAATGCGCTGCTGTCGGATAAGGAGGCAACACAGAAACTTTTATCCTCCGATGCGGCAAAGATAATGATGAAAATGCTTTTTGGGAAATAAGTCTTAGGGTAGAGTGATGAAAATGGACGAACTGAGTGAAAAACTGGCGGGACTTTTAAACGACCCCGATACAATGGAAAGGGTGCGGCAGATGGCACAGGGTCTGTTTTCGGACCAGAATCAGCCGTCAAAACAGCAGATGCCGTCTGTCGATATGCCCAGCGCCGACGAAATCACAAAAATAATGAGTATTATGTCAAAACTAAACGCTTCGGGTGACGATTCGCGGTCGGGGTTGCTTTTGGCACTTAAACCGCATTTGAGTGAACCGCGTCGCGAAAAGGTTGACAGGGCGGTAAAAATACTCAAACTTATTGAACTTTTACCGCTTATACAGGAAATGAACGGCGGAAAACTTTTTTAATGACATTATAAATAATGGGGTGGGCAGATGGACCAAAAGGAATTTTTACGGCAACAGGCGGCGGCGACCGAAAGGATGCGCCGTATGCACGAACGCTCGCAGTTTAAGGACGAAAGCCACAGTATGCCGCCCACACCCGACTTTGTGCGCGTCGGTGCAAGGGAAAATATGAATATGCCGCAGAAATCACCCGCCCACACACAGCCAAAGACTGAAACCAAAAGACAAATCGAGTCGCCCGTTGCGGGTATCTGGCAGACAAATTCGCTTTTCGGTGATAATTTTTTAACCGAAAAGTTGCGCGACCCCGATACGGCACTTATACTTGGGCTTTTACTACTGCTTTTCAGCGAGAACGCCGACCGTAGACTGTTGTTCGCGCTATTGTATATTTTGATGTAAAAAGCAATGACTTTTATCAAATATTTCTACGCTATGCCACAGCACAAAATTTCGCAGATTTCAAGTTACAAAGAGGTTACAAAATTCGGGTATTTTCGCGCAAAATTTGGCATTATGTAAACCTGGACAACCATTAAAATTATCCAACTTATCCACCGCGTATTCCACCGATTTGGGTGTGTTTGGGCGTTAAAATGCGGTTTTTACACCGAAAAACGGTGGATAACTCTGTGGATAAGTGGAATAAACCCCTGTGTGCAAATAATTTGAATATTTAATTATGTTAATTAGTTTTACCCAAAAATAATTTTTTATTATGAAAAAACAACCGTCTTAAAAATTCTGTTTTTTATGTCCGAAAATCGGCAGTTGTGCCAGAAGAATTGCAACGAAAACAAGGGCGCATCCAACGACTTCGGGTACAGACAGATTGCGCGGCGCGCCGATTGACAGGAAGTTGCCCGCAAACCAGCCGCCAAGCGCGGCAAAAACACTTTCAAGACTCATCGAAAGGGAGGCGATTGCAGGCTCGGCATAACGCTGTCCTACAATTTGCAGGGTGTATGCGACACCGCTTGACATAATTCCAAGGTATAGAATCTGCCACACCGCGTCGGCGACATTTCGCCACTCGATAACCGAGGATTCAAATATAAGTGACATAATTCCCGAAAGTAGGGCGACCACAATAAACTGTAGCATCGAAAGGCGCACGCCACCCACATCGCCGACGAATTTGTCGATTGCCATAATGTGAAAGGCAAATGAAAATGCACAGAAAAGCACCAAAAGGTCGCCAAGATAAAGCCTGCCGACCCCGCCCGAAAGACACAAAAGATAAAATCCGACGACCGAAACGGCGACGCCAATCCATACGCCAAGACCGACCTTTTTGCCGATGAAGACCGACAAAAGCGGCACAATAAGTACATACATCGCGGTGATAAAGCCCGCGTGTGCCTCGCTTGCGGCACCTTTGGGATAAAGGGCGATACCAAACTGTTGCAGGTTGACCGAAACGGTCAGCATAATACCGCAGACAAGCCCACCGATAATACAGGTCCTGCGTTTTTCGGGTGCGGCGGGGAAAAAGGGCTCACCGCCTTTTAAACCCATAATTTTAAGTACAACCGCCAGAAAAACAGCACTGATTACCGAACGCAGGCAGTTCATTAAAAACGGCGGTACATTTTCGGCGGCAGAGGACTGCGCCACAAAGGCAAGTCCCCATATAAGTGCGGCGGTGACAAGAATTATACTGCCTTTAAGATTGTTATTGCGCGTCATTTGTAACCTTGTCCTTTCGCATTGTAAGTGAAATGCGCTTTTTAGCCGAATCAACCGAAAGCACCCAAACCTTTACAACATCGCCGACTTTAAGCACCTCGGCAGGGTGTTTTATAAAGCGGTTGGTAATCTGTGATATGTGTACAAGACCGTCCTGATGAACGCCGATATCGATAAATGCACCGAAGTCGATAACATTTCTTACCGTACCTGTGAGTTCCATACCGCATTTAAGGTCCTCCATCGACATAATATCGGTACGGAGCATAGGTGCGGGAAGTTCGTCACGCGGGTCGCAGCCGGGTCGTTCAAGTTCGGTTATAATATCCGAAAGGGTCGGCGCACCGATACCGAGTTTGTCGGCGGTTTCGGAGATACCCTGTTCATTAACCCTTTCGCGAAGCCCCGATACATTTCCGCCTGCTACATCCTTTGGCGAATATCCGCAAAGGGAGAGCAGATTTTCGGTAGCGGTGTAACTTTCGGGGTGTACTGCGGTGTTGTCAAGCGGATTTTTTCCGTCGGCAATACGCAAAAATCCCGCGCACTGTTCAAACGCCTTGGGACCGAGTTTCGGTACCTTTTTAAGTTGGGCGCGCGAGGTGAACGCGCCCGTTTCCTCGCGGTAGGTGACGATGTTTTCCGCCACCGCCGCGCCAAGACCCGAAACGCGGGCAAGAAGCGGTGCAGATGCGGTGTTGAGGTCAACACCGACAGTATTAACGCAGTCCTCTACAACGCCGTCAAGCGCACCCGCAAGGCGTGCGGGCGGCATATCGTGCTGATACTGACCGACACCGATTGCCTTGGGGTCGATTTTTACAAGTTCGGCAAGCGGGTCCTGAAGCCGTCTTGCTATTGATACTGCACTTCTGAGAGAAACATCGTAATCGGGGAATTCGTTTGCGGCAAGTTTGGATGCCGAATAAACGCTGGCACCCGCCTCGCTTACCACCATATAGGAAAGTCCGTCACCCATTTCGCGTATAACATCGGCGGCAAAAACCTCGGTTTCGTGGGAGGCGGTGCCGTTACCGATGGCAAAAACCTGAACCGAATGTTTCTTGACAAGCGCCTTGATTGTGACTTTTGCCTCCTCGATTTTGCTGTGGGGCGGAGCAGGATATATTACCCCTGTGTCAAGCACCTTGCCCGTACCGTCGACCACAGCGACCTTACAGCCTGTGCGGTAACCAGGGTCAAGACCGATTGCAACGCGGTTTCTTACGGGCGGTTGCATAAGCAGTTGACGAAGATTTGAGGAAAACACCTTAATTGCCGATTCGCTTGCGCGGTCGGTAAGTTCGGCACGCATTTCGCGTTCAAGCGACGGGAATATAAGGCGGGTGTAGGCGTCCTCTGCCGCCTCGCGCACCGTTTCGGTTGCGGGCGAGCCGTCTTTTATGTGTGCTTTAGAAACAATAAACATTGCTTTTTCGCGGTCAAAATCAAGGGAAACCTTTAAAAATTCTTCCTTTTCACCGCGGTTAATGGCAAGTATGCGATGCCCAGGCATCTTTGAAAGCGGCTCGGTATAATCGGCGTACATTTCGTAAACGCCCAAATCTTCTGCCGCCCCCTTAACACAAAGTGAGCCGTGAGCCGAGCAGACAAACCTCATTCTTCGGCGCACATCGGCATCGTCGGAAATAAGTTCGGCGATTATATCGCGTGCACCCGCAAGGGCATCCTCGGCGGTTTCAACACCGAGTTCACTATTTATATATTCGCCTGCGGCGCAAAGCGGGTCGGGACAGTCGGGCGCCTGTTCATAAATCAGTTCGGCAAGGGGAGAAAGTCCCTTTTCTTTGGCGACCGATGCGCGGGTTTTACGTTTTTTCTTGTACGGACGGTAAAGGTCGTCGAGTTCGGTAAGTGTTTCGGCGTTGTCGATAGCAGTGCACAGTTCGTCGGTTAAAGCGCCTGCTTCCTCAATCGCCGCCTTGATTTTTTCGCGGGTTTCGTCCATATTGCGCAGGTATGTGAGTCGGTCGCACATTTCGCGCAGAATCTGGTCATCAAGCGAGCCTGTTGCCTCCTTGCGGTAACGCGCA
>JAZREH010000328.1:0-5318 GCA_045660705.1 Acutalibacteraceae bacterium | reverse complement strand
ACTTCTTAAAAAGGGTGGACTTTATTCGTCACTTTACGGTTTTTACACAAAAGAATAGGGCATAAAAATCAGCCATCTGCTTGTGCAGATGGCTTTACTTTTTTAAAACTTAAACTATCACGCCGCGTTTGCAAACCTCTTTACACTTGCCGCAACCCGTACAAAGCGAATAGTCAATAACAGCAAGATTATCGACCACCTTAACCGCACCCGTCGGGCAGTTCTTTTCGCACAGCATACAGGCAATGCACGAAACCTTGCACGATTTTGCAACGGCGGCGCCCTTTGACTTATTGGCGCACATCACACGCACAGGCGCACCTTTGGGGATAACCGTAATCAGTGATTTCGGGCAGGCACTGGCACACTGACCGCAGCCCGAACACAAATCGGGGTCAACAACAGGTCTACCGTCAACTATCGTTATACCGCCAAACTGACAGGCGGCAGCACAGTCACCAAAGCCGATACAACCGTACTCACAGGCAAGCGGACCGCCGTGAAGAAGGCTTGCCGCCATACAACTGTGCATACCCTCATACGCATATTTAGTAGTTGTATTTTCACGGTTACCGCCACAGGCAACAAAGGCAACCTTTTCTTCGGTCGCTACCTCAACACCGAGGATTTCAGACATAGCCTGTGCCGCACTGCTACCGCCGGGGGCACACAGATTCGGCTGTACCTCGCCTTTAGCGACCGCCTCGGCATATCCGTCACAACCCGAAAAACCACAGGCACCACAGTTAGCACCTGGGAGTGCCTCGCGGATTTTTTCCTGCTTTTCATCGACAGGCACCGCCATATACTTTGATGCAAGCGACAGACCGACACCCGCCACAAGACCGATTACCGAAACAATTATTACGGGAATAAGTATCTCCATTAAAATCAGCCTCCTATTCCTGCAAAGCCGAGGAACGAAAGCGAAACCAACGCCGCGGCAACAAGTGTTATGGGCAGTCCCTTTAAAAAGGCGGGCACATCAGAGGTTTCCATACGCTGACGGACACCCGAAAACAGCAGCATTGCAAGCATAAATCCAAGACCCGCCGCAAGTGCGTTGAAAAGCGAATGAACAAATCCGAGTTCATCTGTGATGTTAAGCATCGTTATACCAAGAACTGCACAGTTGGTAGTAATAAGCGGAAGATAAATACCCAGTGCCTTATAAATCGGGGGAACATACTTCTTTAAGACAATTTCGGTAAGTTGAACGATTGCCGCAATAACCAGAATAAAGACAATGGTCTGCAGATATTCAAACCTGCCCGCAAGAAGATATGTATATATCGGGTGGGTAACGGCGGTCGCAATAACCATAACAAGGGTGACCGCGATACTCATTGAAAAGGCGGTGCCCACCTTTTTGGAAACGCCGAGGAACGGACATATTCCAAGGAATTTTGAAAGCACCATATTATTTGTGAGTATGCCCGCAAGCATAATCGAAACGATTGCAGTAACACTATTCATTTACGGGCACCTCCTGTTCACAACTTTCCTTGCCACAGATACCCTTTGACGGGCAGCCCTCACAGCCGATACTTTCTACCGTCTTTTTGCCCTGCCGTTTTGCCATAGCATTAGATGCGGCAACAAGCATACCGAACACAAAGAAACCGCCCGGAGGCAAAAGGAATATAACCATCGGGTCGATAAATTCGGCGGTAACGGGCAGTGAAAACAGTGTGCCCGCACCGATAAGTTCGCGGATAGCACCCATAAGGGTCAGCACCGCCGTAAAGCCGAGTCCCATTCCAAGTCCGTCAAGTGCGCTTGGAAGTACCGCATTTTTTGATGCAAACATTTCGGCGCGCGCCAAAATAATGCAGTTTACAACGATAAGCGGCAAAAAGATACCGAGTGCGCTGTCAATGGCGGGCAAAAACGCCTTAACAAGCATCTGCACCACGCTTACGAATCCTGCAATAACTGTGATGTATGCAGGAATACGAACCTTATCGGGAATGATATTACGCAAAAGCGATATAGCGATATTAGAACAAATCAAAACCGCCGTTGCGGCAAGACCCATTCCGATACCGTTTATAGCCGCGGTGGTTACCGCAAGTGTCGGACAGGTGCCAAGCACAAGCCGTAAAACGGGGTTTTCGTTTAAAAGTCCGTTAGTAAAATATTTAAGGTTTTTTGACTTCATTTTTCGGCACCTCCCTTTACGGTATTAAAGACCTCAACAGCACGGTTAACGGCACGGGTTACCGCCTTTGAACTGATTGTAGCGCCTGTAACGGCATCAATTTCGTTATTTTCGCCGTCGGCACCGTTTTTCACAACAGTTACAGTACCGCTTTTATCCTTATACTGTGAACAGAAATCCTCTTTGGTAACATTCTGTCCAAGACCCGGTGTTTCGTTTGAAGCATCAAGAATCTGCACCGCCGCAATCTTTCCGTCACAGTCAATGGCGGTCATAACATTTATATCGCCGCCGTAACCCTTTTCGGCAAAGGTGAATATGTAGCCCACCGTACTGCCGTCCTTTTCGGCGAGATTGTATTTAACCGTTTCGCCGTCTATATCGACCGATTTTTCGGGGTAATTTTCCGCCGAAATAACACTTTCCATAGTCTGTTTAAGGGTCTGCTGTGCAAGTTTATCGATTTCGGGCGCGGTGACAAGATTGGTCGCCGAAAGTGCCAATGCGATAACAATACATATTGCAAAAAGCACCGTTGTCGGCTTTAGTATACCGTCCCAGTTATCGGCAAAAAATTTCTTTATCTTATCCATTTTCAGCCGCCCCTTTCTTTTCCTTTACAGGCTTTAACATTCCAAAGGGACGCACCGCAGAAAAGCGGTTAATATGCGGCGTCAGTATGTTCATCAGCAGTATCGCATAGGAAACACCCTCAGGCAAAGCGCCGAAACGCCTTATAGCAAAGGTCAGCAGTCCGCATCCGATACCGAAAATCAGTTTGCCCATCTTGGTTGTCGGGCTTGTAGTGTAATCGGTAGCCATAAATATTGCACCCAGCATCACACCGCCCGAAAGAATCCACTTTACAGGGTTTTCGCCGACACAAAGTGCAGTCAGCGCCACCGTACCAACAAAGGAAAGCGGTATAATCGGGCAGATAACCCTACGCAGTAACAGGTAGATACCGCCGACTATAATAAGGAACGAAAATCCCTCACCGATACAACCGCCGTGCATACCGAAAAACAGTTCTTTTACGGTGTATTCACCGCCCGCAAGGGGTGTCGCCGAAGAAACGGCATCGGCAAACGGCAGAACAAAGTGGGTCATATGTGTCGGGAAAGACACCATAAGTACAATACGCGCCGCAATAGCGGGGTTAGCGAAATTGTGACCCAAACCGCCGAACATCTGCTTTACAACGATTATGGCAACAACACTTCCGATTGCCGCAATCCAAAGCGGTATATCGGGCGGAAGATTCATACCAAGAAGAAGACCCGTAACCACCGCCGAAAGGTCACCGATTGACTGTTCTTTTTTAAGGCAGATATTCCATATGTACTCTGCCAAAACCGCCGCCGCCACCGAAACAAGCATTACAAGTGCGGCATACCAGCCAAAGGCGATACTGCCAAACACCGCGGCAGGAACAAGTGCGATTATAACATCGCCCATAATTCCGCGTGTGGTATCGGGGTGACGAAGGTGCGGAGATGATGATACCGTCAGAATATTACTCATTTTCCGTTCCTCCTGACCGTTTGTTTTGCCGAACGCATAACCTGAACAAGCGGACGCTTGGCAGGGCATACAAAGGCACAACTTCCGCACTCCATACAAAATGCGGTATTAAGCATATTAAGTGCATCGGTATTTCCGTTATTATAAAACGCCTCTACCTTTGCGGGGAAAAGGTGCATAGGACATACATTTGCACACCGTCCGCAACGGATACAGGGTGTCACAGGTTGCGGTTTTTCCTGTGCCATCACAAGTATGGCACCCGAACGCTTGTCAATAACCGTCGTATCGTCAGCGGCGGCATTACCCATCATCGGACCGCCCATTATAATTTTGCCGTTCTCATACGAAACGCCCGCAAAGGAAAGTACATCCTTTATCACGGTTCCAATCGGCACCTGAATGTTTTTAGGCTCACTAACCGCGGTGCCGTCAACCGTTACGCGGCGGCAGGTAAGCGGCATACCCGTCTTGATAAAACGGTAAAGCATACCGATACTTGTTATATTCATAACCATACAACCGATATCAGCAGGCAGTTTGCCCTGCGGCAGTACCCTGCCCGTCGCCGAATATATGATTACCTTTTCAGCGCCCTGCGGATAACTTGACGGCAGTTTCATAAGTTTAACGCTGTCGTCACTGTCGCGGTGGTCGGTTGCAATCTCATAAAGTTTAGCAATCGCCTTTGGCTTATTGCTTTCGACACAGATAACCACCTTTTCAAGGTTCATAACCTTTTTAATTAGATAGATTCCCTCAACAACATCGTTATAGTTCTCCATACACTCGCGGTAGTCACCCGTAAGGTAGGGTTCGCACTCTGCCCCGTTTACGACAAGGGTATCAATCACCGCATCCTTTGACGGCGAAAGTTTGACATGGGTCGGGAAACCCGCACCGCCAAGTCCGACAAGTCCGCATTTAAGCGATGCCTCGGCAAGCGATTTTGCATCATTTACCTCAAAGGGTGCAAGCTCTGGGTCATTGGTCATCTGACCGTCCGACAAAACCGTAATACAGGCAACGGGTTTACCGTTTATCATAACATCACCGATTGCCTCAACCTCACCCGAAACGCTCGAATGAACAGGCACGCTGACATAACCCGTCGGCTTTGCAATCTCGGTCCCGACAAAGACCTTTTCACCTTTTTTAACAACAGGCTCGGCAGGGGCGCCGATATTCTGCACAAGCGGTATGTAAACACGCTCAGGCGGCGGCATTATAACCGTTTCGGTTTCCGCCGTATGCTTTCGGTGCGGAAGAACTGCACCGCCGCGAATACGCTTCACGGGACGCAAAATACCTTCTTTCTTGCTCATACACGACCTCCACATATACTTATATAGAATAATTATACCAAAAAGCCTCATTTTTTTCAACGATTTTCTGTGTTAAATAATTATCAATCTCATACAGTTAAATTGTTTGCTATTTTCTGCACTTTGTGGTACAATAATTCGGTAAATACAATATGTAGATATTCCCATCTTGGGTGTAGTATACAGAAATGGAGTTTTTATATGACCGTAATCGAAAAACTGACACAGGAATTTTCACTTAAACCTTGGCAGGTCGAGCACACCGTCGAACTGCTTGACGGCGGCAACACAGTACCCTTTATTGCGCG
>JAZREH010000327.1:0-2493 GCA_045660705.1 Acutalibacteraceae bacterium | reverse complement strand
CCGTGCAGATTCATTTTAGGAACAAGTTTTATATTATTTTTTCTGCACACCGCAAGCAGTTTTTTTACATCGTCAAACGAAAGCGGATCATATCCCTGACATTCGGGGTGAAGTTTAAACTGATAACGGCATCTTACCTGCATAACAATCAGATTGCAACCGCGTGGCGCCAAAAATTCGTCGATAAACCTTACAACATCGTCCACCTCTTTAGTAAGCGGTGCCGTAAGCACTATTCCCTTATTTTTCCAGTTGAGTTCCATAAATACCACCCTTTTATTTTTTATCCTATACCGATTAACAAAATTCCCAAAATCCCTAAAACAAGACCCGTCTTTTCTTTCGCAGAAGTTTTTTCTTTAAACATCAATGTCAAAATAATTCCGCTTAAAACCAGACTTCCGATATTATATATCGGGAAAACGACCACCGCGGGCAGTTTGCCCGCAAGCCGCAAATTCAGTATATTAAGTATCCCGATAAAAAAGCCGTTTGTAACCGAAACCCCAACCGCTTTAGACGGCAGTTCAGGCGGTTTAACACCCCTTGACATTAAAAGCGTAATTACCGACAGTATCACCGCCGCAAAAATAAATTCAAGGGTTAAAAGGCTTAAAAATTCTTCGCTGTAAACCGACCTTTGATGAATTTTTTGCAGTACCGCTGTTATCCCCGACCCCGACATCGCAAGCACCGACAACACTATCCACAAGACCGAAAAACTGCCCTCGCGTTTTGGATTTATTATCATAAAAATTGCAGGCGCAAGCACCAAAAGTCCCGAAAACTGCAAAAGCGAAACGCCCTCACCGTATCTTATCACGCCGAATATTACAGGTATAAGGAATCCGCAGGAATATATCAGCATTGTCGAGGACGAATTCCCAAGCGCCATTGCTTTTGTTTGCGATACATATGTTAATATCACGCTTAAAGCGAACAAAAAAGACATTACAAGCGAAAATAAAGAAATATTAAATATCTTTAAAATATCAAACCGCAGTATTGCGAGTGTAACCAACGCCGCAACCCAGAAAGACAGGGCATTTTGCAAAAACAGATGTACAAAGGAACTTGACCCTACACCGATTTTTTTCATAAAAACCGTTTTACCCGTGGATGCAAGCGTACTTATAAGCAAAATCAGATACAACATTTTTTCACCAAGTTTCTTAAAAAAGTATAGCATCAATCAAAAAATAATGATATAATCATACTATACAAAAATATAACAAATCAATAATTTAGGTGATTTTTATGTTGGCTGAATTTTTACCGAAACCGCTTGACGGTATCGGTTCAAGAAAATTTGTTGTTGACCGCCAAAGCGGAAAAAACTTTACCGATATACATTGGCACGACTGTATCGAAATCATATATCTTGAACGTGGAAGCCTTCGGGTGTTTTTTAACAACAAATGGCACAGTATGTCGGCGGGCGATATGGTACTTCTGCCGCCGCACAGGGTGCACTGTGTCCAGTGTGACGATGAAAATGCCCAAAAAACGGTGGTGGGAATTTCAAAGGAACTTATCTGTGACAGCAACATAACCGAACAGTGCGTTATTCTTCCCTTTGAAACCGATGCCATAAAAGATTATTGCTTTTTTAAGGACGACGGGCAGTTTTCAGAAATATTTAAAAACCTTAACTGCACCGAAGATTCCTATTATAAAAATCTGATTATGCAGGCCGAAATTTTACGGCTTTACGCCTGTATTTACGCGGATTGGCAAAAACGTGGACTGTTTTTTATAGAACCCATAGCCGACAAAACGGTTTATGAAATCATAAATATTCTTGAACAAAACTATTCACAGGCACCCTCGGCATACGAAATGGCAAGGCATATGAATATGAGTTACAGTAATATGTCAAAGATACTAAACGCCAGACTCGGAACAAACTACAACAGTCTGCTGACCTCGATAAGGATTGAAAACGCAAAAAAACTACTGCTTTCCACCGACAGAAGCATTACACAAATATGTTTCGATTGCGGTTTCCAAAGCAGCAGTTATTTTGTAAAAACTTTTAGGCAAAAAACGGGTGTTACCCCACTTAAATTCCGCGCACGCGCAAGTGCTGCGCAGTAAAGACCCAGCATCCTGTGTACTGCAATAGTACGCGGGATGCTTTTTATAAATCGTATTTTCCGTCGCGCAAATCATAAATTACCCTTGCGATGGCATTTTCTGACCACTTCTTGCACTACTGTGCACGCCCGTGTTCAAAGTGCGACGGCGCGGGAATAGCGCACAAACTTTTAAGCGTATCATACATTTGCGTGGTGTGCTACAAAATAAACTGATTTATTTTTTCTTTCAGCATAACCATCTCTCCTATGACCGTTTGGTAAAGATTATATTACAAACGCCAAATAAAACCAACGGTTTGCCGTAATGATATATGGTTTGTTTTCAACTTCTTAACATAAGATACAAATGCATAAAAATCGAGTACCTCAACTACGCGTTTGCGTGTCGAGGCAC
>JAZREH010000326.1:0-1449 GCA_045660705.1 Acutalibacteraceae bacterium | reverse complement strand
ATGTATGGCGTGTTATGTGCTTGCGGTGTTGGTTTTAATGTCGTTCGCATCGCAGGTAAAACGCGGGGTTTTGATTCGTGAAACTCTTATATGCAGAATACTCGTTTTATTGTATCGCGGTATAAAACGGCTGTTTTCACGCACAGGTTATGTTTTCAGGAATATACCCTTTATCTGGAAAAGCGCGCTTATTATAACGGGTACGGCGTTTTCGGTACTGCTTTTAACACTAATAAACGGCAGATGCTACTATACCGAACTGCATTTTATTTTGTGGTGTGTTGAATGTATTCTTATAATCCCCGCACTTTTTTATATTGCGGTTATGCTTCATAACCTTAAACGCGGGGGAGAGCGAATCGCATCGGGCGACCTTAAAACAAAGGTCAACACCTCGTATATGTTCGGTGATTTTAGGCGCTTTGGTGAAAGCCTTAACCACATAAATGACGGTGTGCGAAACGCGGTTGACGAAAAGATGCGAAGCGAAAGGCTCAAAACCGAACTGATAACCAATGTTTCGCACGATATAAAGACACCGCTTACCTCAATTATAAACTATGTCGACCTTATAAAGAAACAGGAACCCGAAAACCCGCAGACCCGCGAATATGTTGAGGTGCTTGACCGTCAGTCGATACGGCTTAAAAAACTTATTGACGATTTGGTCGAGGCATCTAAGGCGTCGTCGGGTGCGCTGTCGGTGGAACTGGCGCCCTGTGACATTTCGGTACTGCTTTCGCAAGCGGTGGGTGAGTTTGACGAAAAACTTCGCGCAAACAATCTTGAAGTAATAATGAATCTTCCCGAAAATCCTGTTAAAATTATCGCCGACGGGCGCAGAATGTGGCGCGTTTTTGATAATCTGCTTAACAATGTCTGCAAGTACGCGCTTGAGGGCACCCGAGTATACCTTGACCTTTCGGTGTCGGGCGGTAGGGCGTTTGTGACATTCAGAAACATTTCACGGTATCCGCTTAACATTTCGGGTGACGAACTGATGGAAAGGTTTGTGCGCGGTGACCGTTCACGCCATACCGAGGGCAGCGGTCTTGGGCTTTCGATTGCAAAAAGCCTTACCGAACTTCAAAACGGCAGTATGGATATAAGTATAGACGGTGACCTTTTTAAGGTTATAATCGCATTCAGTACGGTGAATTGATATGACAGATTTACAAAAGAAAAACGCCATTATAAAAAGGCGGCGAAAGATACGGCTTTTAAAAATCAGGCGCGCGGTATTTCTTTTAAGTGTGGGTCTTTTGGGTGTTGCGCTGATTTGCGGCGGAATAACGGGATTTATGCGGCTTGGCGATATTTTTTCGGGGCGCGACAGTAGACAACTTAAAAAGATTCCCGCCGCCGAAATCCCCGATTATATAGATGTTCAACTTATTGACAAAGGCACCTCGCGAAGCGGCAGAGAACTTAACAGGGTTTCCGACATCG
>JAZREH010000325.1:0-1346 GCA_045660705.1 Acutalibacteraceae bacterium | reverse complement strand
ACCGAACGAGGAGGATGCAATCCTCATTTTAAAGGGTCTCCGCGATAAGTATGAGGCACACCACAAGGTAAAGATTACCGATGAGGCTATCGAGGCGGCGGTTAAACTTTCGTCGCGCTATATAAATGACAGATTCTTGCCCGATAAGGCTATTGACCTTATTGACGAGGCGGCATCGCGTGTCAGACTGTCTGCAAGTACATCGCCCGACGGACTTAAAGAGATTGAGGAAAAGATTAGCGAAATTCAGGCAGAAAAAGAGCAGGCTATAAATTCGCAGGATTTTGAACGCGCCGCGAAACTTCGTGACGATGAAAAGAATATGATTTCAAAGCGCGATGAATTAAAGGGTGATTGGAAAAAGCAAAACGACCATACGGCGGGCGAGGTAACAAACGAAAATATCGCCGAAATTGTGTCGTCGTGGACAGGTGTCCCCGTTGTGCAGTTGACCGAGGAGGAAAGCGCGCGATTGCTTCGCCTTGAATCGGTACTGCACGAACGTCTTGTAGGACAAAACGAGGCTGTTATGGCTGTATCCAAGGCGATCAGACGCGGCAGGGTCGGTCTAAAGGACCCCAAACGCCCGATAGGTTCTTTTGTATTCCTCGGTCCCACAGGTGTCGGCAAAACCGAACTGTGCCGCGCACTTGCACAGGCTATGTTCGGCAGTGAAAATATGATGATTCGCCTTGATATGTCGGAGTATATGGAAAAGCACACCGTGTCAAGACTTGTCGGCTCGCCCCCCGGATATGTCGGCTTTGAGGAGGGCGGTCAACTTACCGAAAAGGTCAGACGGCAACCCTACTCGGTGGTACTGTTTGACGAAATCGAAAAGGCACACCCCGATGTGTTCAATATACTGCTTCAGATTTTAGAGGACGGCATACTGACCCACTCGCAGGGCAGAACGGTTGATTTTAAAAACACCGTTATCATTATGACATCCAACATCGGCGCAAGGCTGATTACCGATAAAAAGGTAAGTTTCGGCTTTGCCACAGGGGAAGAGGATGATAACAGCGATGTTAAGGAAAAGGTCCTCGGTGAACTGAAAAGCGCGTTCAGACCCGAATTTTTAAACCGCGTTGATGATATTATTGTCTTTTCTAAACTTACTAAAGCGGAAATCGGTCAGATTGCTTTGAGGATGCTAAATAACCTTTCAAATCGTCTTGAAAATATTGAGATTAAGATTGAGTTTACAGATGCTGTAATAGAAAAACTTGCCGAAAACGGATTTGACCCCGTTTACGGTGCGCGACCGCTGAGGCGCGAAATTCAGAGCAGTATCGAGGATAAACTGAGCGAAAGTATCCTTGACGGCAGTATAAAGAAAGGCG
>JAZREH010000324.1:0-2642 GCA_045660705.1 Acutalibacteraceae bacterium | reverse complement strand
CCCTTTGCGCTAAGCATTATTATCGGTACATCGTTTGTCTTTCGTATTTCGCGGCATACCTGCCAACCGTCAAGTTTCGCTAGCATTATGTCAAGCAAAATAAGGTCGGGGGAGCATCTCTGTGCCGAAAGTACCGCCTGTTCGCCGTCGGTAGCAACAATCGTCTCAAACCCGTCCTTTTCAAGGTAAAGCCGTAAAAGTTCGCATATGTTCTCATCATCGTCAACAATAAGTATCTTGTAATGTTTCATAATCGAACCTCCCAATACTAACGATTATAACACTATATTACAATAATTATATTACAGAAATATGAATAATTGCAATGATTTTTTTGTACAAACACAGATAAATATAAAAATATTGCTAAAAAAACATATGTGTGGTATAATTTGTTAAATTGTTTTAGGATGTGAGGCAGTCTTGCAAAAAAGAATCGTCAGTTTAGTATTGTGTTCAGGGTTACTGCTTTCTTTGTGCATGTGTGGGTTTACGGTTTTGGCTCAGAGTGATATAGCACCTACCGTTTATGATTTAAAGGACCGCTTTGTGGGTGACCTTAACGGTGATAATAGTGTTGCAAGCGGTGATATTGTCCTGCTGCGGAAAGCCTTGTTCGGTTTTAAAAACGATAATTCCGTTCCCTATTGTGATGACCTTAACGGTGACGGTAAAACCGATATTCTTGACCTTGTGTCTATAAAAAAGTATATCGCTGACAGCCTTGATACAGTATATCTTTCGTCAAGCGGTAACGATAATAATTCGGGTACTCAGAATGCGCCTGTTAAAACACTTAATAAGGCGATTGATAAGGCGGCTTGCGGCGGCAATGTTGTTGTTTTGGGAAGTTTTTCTCTGTCGTCATCGGACGGGTGGGGAACACGCCAAAAGCAGGTTACTGTGTCGGGCGGTACGCTTGATATGTCGTCAATGTCGGTTGTAAGGGTTAAAAATGCGGTTGAGTTTAATAATATTACGCTTAAATTTGCAAATAACGCCACCCTGTATGCCTGTGGATATCCTGTTGAAATTGGCGAAAATGCTACTGTAAACGGAACTATTACCGCTTACGGTGGCGATACCTCGACTGTTTATAAGACAAACTTAAAACTCTTGTCGGGCAATTATAATAAGGTTTACGGAGGCGGCAATTCAGCAGAAGTTACTACCGCCACAAATTTGTATGTCGGCGGCAGTGTGAATTCGGGAATTTCGGACATAACAAACCACAGCAAAGCAAACCATATGTACGGTGGGTCAAACGGCGCCGCTTGCGGTGAAACGAACTTTATTTTTACCGATAATGCTTCGGCATCCATAATCTACGGCGGCGGGTCGGGTGCAAATTCGTTTGCGGATAGGGCACACCTTACCGTTTCGGGCGGAAAGATGATGGGTATTTACGGCGGTTCAAATAGTGGCAGTTGCGGTGAAACTACTGTTGATTTTTTGGACGGAGATGTTGAACAGGTCTTTGGCGCAAATGAAGGCCCGTCAATGACGGGTAATACCAATGTAAATATACTTGGCGGCAGGGTAAGACGGCGTATATTCGGCGGGTGTTATAATGAGGTTGCGCGAAGCGGTTTAAGTGTAGTTTGGCATAGCGAGCACCATGTTAAGGGGAACACTACAGTTACAATAGGTGAAAACCCCAATATTTCACTTGATTACAACAGCGACAGTTATGATGACCTTGGTATTTCGGCGACAAGCAGATACAAAACGGCATTTTCTGATGAATACGCAACCATAATTTTTACAAATTCAGCGGCTGAATCAAAATATAAAAGCAAACTTGGAATTAAAGTGGACGATTTTTTGGCAAGTATTTTTTTAACATTTGCAAGTCCGTATGATGCCTGTAAAGTACTTAAATAAGTGTAATCCCGCCTTTTGTGGCGGGATTTTTAAACTTTTAAAGAAAAAATTGTCAGACGCCCTTTTTTGACAGAGTTTTCTTGACGGGACAAAACACCTGTGATATAATTATATACAGTCAGCAAGAAAGGAGGGGCAGTTTTGGAAAATATAAAGAACATCACCACCAACAAAAAGGCTTTTCACGAATATTTCGTTATTGAAAGTTTTGAGGCGGGAATTGAACTTTGCGGAACCGAGGTTAAATCGATTCGTGCAGGCGGCGTCAACCTCAAAGATGCGTGGTGCAGTGTTGATAACGGCGAAATGATTATTAAGCAGATGCATATAAGTCCGTATGACCACGGAAACATTTTTAACCGTCCGCCGATGCGTGAGAGAAAACTGCTTCTTCATAAACGGGAGATAATGCGACTTCTCGGTGCGGTAAAGCAACAGGGACTGACCCTTATACCGTTGTCGCTTTATTTTAAGGGTTCGCTTGTAAAGGTGCAGTTGGGGCTTTGTAAAGGTAAACAACTTCACGATAAGCGTGCCGTCGCGGCAAAACGTGATGCTGACAGGTCAATCGACCGCGCACTAAAAGAGCAAAACAGGTAACCTATTACCTCTTACTTCTTACCTATTCCTTTAAAATACGCGGGGGTGTAAAGGTTTCGACAGGGATTTTGAAGTATTGGAAGCGAGCAGCGGTGCGGAACCGCTATAAAATCCGCAATTTTAAAATTAACTGACAACAATAAAGTTGCACTTGCAGC
>JAZREH010000323.1:0-4073 GCA_045660705.1 Acutalibacteraceae bacterium | reverse complement strand
TATCGAGGTTTCTGGGGTCGATCATAGCAACAGCCTGCTTCTCGTCGATCATCTTTTCTTCAACGAGGTCACAAGCGATTTTGAGAGCAGCCTTAGCGGTTCTCTTACCGTTACGGGTCTGGAGCATATAGAGCTTACCATCTTCAACGGTGAATTCCATATCCTGCATGTCACGGTAATGATCTTCGAGAAGAGCACAAACCTTGTTGAATTCTTCGAAAGCTGCGGGGAACTTTTCAGCCATTTCAGCAATCGGCATAGGAGTACGAACGCCTGCAACAACGTCTTCACCCTGTGCGTTGGTGAGGAACTCACCCATAAGGCCCTTATCACCTGTAGCGGGGTCACGGGTAAAGGCAACACCGGTACCGCAGTCATCACCCATATTACCGAAAGCCATCATCTGTACGTTAACAGCGGTACCCCAAGAATAAGGAATATCGTTGTCACGACGGTAAACGTTTGCACGGGGGTTGTCCCATGAACGGAAAACAGCCTCAACAGCGCCCATAAGTTGCTCTTTCGGGTCGGAGGGGAAATCCTTACCGATTTTGGACTTATATTCAGCCTTGAACTGTTCAGCAAGGGTCTTAAGGTCATCAGCAGTAAGCTCGATATCCTGTGTAACGCCCTTTGCTTCCTTCATTTCGTCGATAAGTTGCTCGAAGTACTTCTTACCAACTTCCATAACAACATCAGAATACATCTGAATGAAACGGCGATAGCAGTCGTATGCCCAACGGGGGTTACCCGACTGTGCTGCCATAGTTTCAACAACATCTTCGTTAAGACCGAGGTTAAGAATGGTATCCATCATACCGGGCATCGATGCACGTGCACCCGAACGAACCGATACAAGAAGCGGATTTTCCTTATCGCCGAACTTTTTGCCGGTGATTTCTTCCATCTTGTCGATGTATTCCATAATTTCAGCCTGAATAGCATCGTTGATTTTTCTGCCGTCCTCATAATACTGTGTGCACGCCTCGGTAGTTACGGTGAAGCCCTGCGGAACGGGAAGACCGATTTTGGTCATTTCAGCAAGGTTAGCACCCTTACCGCCGAGAAGTTCGCGCATGCTTGCGTCGCCTTCTCTGAAAAGGTAAACAAACTTTTGACTCATTGTAGAATCAACCTCCTAAAAATTTTATGGATTTACCATAATCTGACTTTTTGCACCTGTAAATAATATGCACACAAAAAGCACATATTATCAAGGTTTCCAATCCATTATACCAAATACTATTTAAAAAATAAAGCATTTTTTCAAAAAAACTTAATTTTAAGCGTTCGTTATAAAAGAAAACCACCCTTAAAAGTGGGTTTTGTTGATTTGGACAACTTAAATACCCTCAATTATCCTTACAGCACCCAAAGGCGAGGCAAAATCCGACGAATCGCCCGCGTCGACAATGCGGCAATCACGCACCAAAAAATGTCAACAACCCGTAAGGATTGTTGACATCAAATCACTATTTGTCATTTTTAAAGGTAATAACCCTTAAAATCATAGGTGCAAGTATAATATTTGTAGCAAGTTCAAAAAGGAAGTTACCGCCTGCAAGTCCCAAGAACATATAACCCGCAACATTGCTAAAGCCCTCGGAAACGCCCCACTGTGCTATGGTTTCAAGGAAGAATACCACACAACCAAGCAAAAACACACCCGTATTTACAACAGGGCAAACGATTGCCGCAGCGATAACTGCGAGATAACGGTTATGTTTTTCAAGCAACTTATAGGTAAGCCCTGCTACAAAACCGCAAAGTGTTCCTTTAAGCAGTACAGTCACCCAAGTCCCGAAAACATCGATTGCAAGGAAGCCCGCCGCGTCACCGCTTAGCATTACAGCCATACCGAATACAAAACCAAGCCAAGCGCCGATTTTATATCCGCACATTGCCGCGCCAATAACGATAGGCACCAGCACAAGCGAAATCGAAAACGGACCGAATTTGATAAACGAGCCCATCAACTGCAAAACAACCACCAAAGCGGTCAGAATTGCGCCGAGAACAAGTTTTTGTGTCTGTTCCCTTCTGTTTTTTACTGTTGACATAAAAATACCTCCGATACTGTCCTCTATGGGTACAGTTCATAATATTGCAAACCGTATTAAATACGGGGATTGCTGTCTTAATTGTTCTTTTCGTATATCTCGCGAAGACCGTCCAAAAGCAGATTTTCGTTATAAATGATATGGCGGCGGCAATGCGAAATAATTTCCTTTGAAAGTCCACCCGTTGCAACAACGGTGGATATATCGCCGAGTTCTGCCTCTATCCTGTCAAGCATACCGTCAATCATAGCGGCAGTGCCGTAAACAAGACCCGACCGCATACAGTCAACGGTGTTTGAACCGATAACCGATTTCGGCGCCTCGATATGAACCGACGGAAGTTGTGCAGTATTTTCGCTTAAGGCTTTCAGAGTAAGGCGTACACCTGCGGCGATTGCACCGCCGAGGAATACACCGTTTTCGTCAATAACGCTTATGGTAGATGCCGTTCCCATATCAATAACAACACACGGAAGTGTGTACTCCGATATAGCGCCCACAGCACCCGCTACAAGGTCGGCACCGAGTTGCGCGGGATTGTCAATCTTTATATTAAGACCCGTCTTAACACCCGGACCGATACTTAAAGGCACAATTTCACAAAGCAGTGACACCGCGCGGCTTATCGCACCGCCCACCGACGGTACAACCGACGAAATTATACAGTCCTCTATCTCGTGATAATCAAGTTCGTGCAGTTCGAGTACACTTCTGATAGCAACTGCATACTGGTCGGCAGTCATACGCGTATCGGTAGCAAGGCGGGCGGTAAAAGACAAAACATTATCGTCATACGCGCCAAGCGTTATATTTGTATTGCCTATATCAATTGCAAGTAACATTACAAGTTACCTCCATCGGTAAAATATTAAACAGTAAACTTATGGAATACCTTTTTACCCTTTTTAACGATAACTCCATCCTCACCGAAACCGTCGCGCGAAACCGCAAATGACGGGTCGGTAATTTTATCGTTGCCGACACTTACGCCACCCTGCTGAATAAGTCGGCGTGCCTCACCGTTAGATGCGGCAAGTCCTGCCTTAACCATCATATAAAGCAGACCGATTTTGCCGTCGGTGAAATCGGCATCATCAAGTTTTGTAGTCGGCATATTTTCGTGATTGCCTGCACCCGCAAATACCGCACGCGCCGTTTCCTGTGCGCGGGTTGCCTCCTCCTCGGCGTGAACAAGTTTTGTAAGTTCAAAAGCAAGGATTTCCTTAGCGGTGTTAAGTTGACTGCCCTCCCACTCGTCCATCTTGTCGATTTCTTCAAGCGGCAGGAAGGTAAGCATACGGATACATTTAAGCACATCGGCATCGCCGACATTACGCCAGTACTGATAAAACTCATAGGGCGAAGTCTTGTTCGGGTCGAGCCATACCGCACCGCCGACAGTTTTACCCATCTTTTTACCCTCTGAATTAAGCAGAAGCGTTATGGTCATTGCATAGGCGTCTTTACCGAGTTTTTTACGGATAAGTTCGGTGCCGCCAAGCATATTAGACCACTGGTCGTCACCGCCGAACTGCATATTACAACCGTACTCCTTAAAAAGGTGGTAGAAGTCGTAACTCTGCATTATCATATAGTTGAACTCAAGGAATGAAAGACCCTTTTCCATTCTCTGCTTATAACATTCGGCACGAAGCATATTATTAACCGAGAAGCAGTGACCGACATCGCGCAAAACATCAACATAATTAAGACCTAAAAGCCAGTCGGCGTTATTAACCATCATAGCCTTGTCCTCACCAAATTCGATGAAACGGCTCATCTGCTTTTTAAAGCATTCACAGTTATGCTGTATGGTTTCGGGTGTCATCATCGAACGCATATCGGTTCTTCCAGAGGGGTCGCCGATATATGCCGTACCCCCGCCGATAAGCGCAATCGGGCGGTTACCCGCCATCTGCAGGCGCTTCATAAGGCAAAGTGCCATAAAGTGACCAACGTGCAGACTGTCAGCAGTCGGGTCGAAACCAATATAGAATAAAGTCGGAGGCCAAG
>JAZREH010000322.1:0-1116 GCA_045660705.1 Acutalibacteraceae bacterium | reverse complement strand
ACCTTTACCCATACTGCCAAGATACATGGTTAGTGTCGAATACATATTATCGGCGGGTATTTTAAGCCAAAAACGGATTCCTTCATATTCTGAGCAATCTATGTTTCCGAATAAAAGTCCGTGTGAAATACGGTCATCACTGTTCTTTTCGTTCCAATAATAAACATTGGGCGATGGAAGACTGCCGTCGGTGTGAATATTAACCGAGGTTTTACCCGCTTCAGGTATATAGTCCTTGTCGGTGATGCGCGGCGTTGCCGTCATACCCGCAATTTTAGTTTCATTCCATATCTTTTGCGAAGCATCGGCAAAGGTAAGCGAATTTACCAATTCGTATTTTTTTGTCGGGTCAAGTTGCACACCTATGGATTTGGTAGTATACGCATTTGCATTCTTTTTGCCGTATACCTGCAAATCAGAGATATAAAGTTCCGACGCTTTCCCGTCCTCGGAATATTTGAAACCTATAAAATTAAAATCAGTCGGTGTCAGCGATGTTCTTTCGTTGTTCAGGAAGTTCTTAAACGGAATGTTTATATATCCCTCATATCCGCCGTATACCGTAACGGTATATGTATAAAAACCGACTTTACTGCTTGGCCAATAACCCGTACTCATTCTGCCAAGCATAAGATTCACTGTTGAATATCCGCTTGTTTCGGGTACCTTTATCCAAACGCGTATACCCTCAAAATAATTCATATTGATTTTTTGAGAAAACAGTATACCGTTAGTAGTGCGGTCGGTAACATTCTTTTCGTTCCAATAATAGAGTTCTGCATATCCACCGCTACCGTCGGTAGAAAGTTTTATCGAACTTTCAGCACCGCTTGGTACATACTTTTTATCGGTAATTCCTGTTTGAACGGTAAAACCGATATTTTTAGCGCGCGCCCATACCGTATCATCCGAACTGTTAAATTCAGCGGCGGCGCGGTACATATATTCGGTATCGGGGTCAAGTTCATACCCGCGTCCTATATTGATAAGCCCCGCATCGCATTTCCCGCCTTTGCCCTCACGGTACAGCGAAAGTTCGCCCACATAAAGTTCTGCGGTGTAATTTTGATTAGACGGATATCTAAAACCGATAAAATTCGGTTTGGCGGCAGGGTC
>JAZREH010000321.1:0-7893 GCA_045660705.1 Acutalibacteraceae bacterium | reverse complement strand
GAAAACTTTTGCGGTACTGTCCGGGGGTCATACCCGTTCGACTTTTAAAAATTTTATTAATATACTGTTGGCACCCGAAACCGCACTTTTCGGCAATATCGCTTATCCCCACGCGGGTATCCCACAGTTGTTGCTTCGCGGCGGCAAGCCGACATTCAATCAGATAGTCGTGGGGCGTTCTGCCCGTAGTTTCGGTAAATACGGTATGCAGATACGAACCGCTTAAATTAACCGCCGCCGCGATGTCTGAAAGGGTTATAGGCTCGGCAAAATTTCCCTCAATATACCGCTTGGCTTCCTTTACGATACGGTAGTTTATCGACTTTTTTTCGTTTTTCGTTTCGGCATCGCGCAAAACAAGGTTTAAAACGGCAAGAATCTTTGACTGAAACAGCAGACCGTCACCCTGACCCGACTCTTTAAGCGCGATTATTTCACTAAGCAGACTTTTTATTTCCTTTGCGTGTTTAGCACCGAAATATCCCGCGTTTTTATAAAGCATATCGGCAAGTTCACCCTGTGCCTCAAACTTTAAAAAAAGCGTAGTAAACGGCAGTCGGCTGTTGCGAATATTTCGCGGTACAGCAATTAGTATGTGGTCCTTGTATATAGGATTTACAACACCGTCAACCGTCATGGAAATAGCATCGTCAAGATAGTATTCAATTTCAAAGCGGTACACCTCGCGTTTAGGTGATTCCGTAAGATTTCCGTAACCGCTGCAATCGGTAAAACCGCAGGTAATATTGGTTGGACAAACAAGCATTTGTTCATCTCTCCTACAATAAGATTTTATAAAAATACAGTTGTTTTATATATATAATTCATCGGCACTTTACTGTATAATACAATAAAAAAGATTAAAAGTAAAGGGGTAAATTATGACCAAGTTGCGATTTGAAGATTTCAGTATAATTTCCGCCGATTTAAGGGGCGAAAATTATATGCCCGACATAAATAATGTCGAGTACATACACGCGAGTTTCAAAACCACTCCTCGTGTTCCGCAAGATGAGGTAGCAGGTCTTGGACGCGGTATGATAAACACCATACTGCCATATACAATACAGGATAACTATAACCGCGACCGAAAAGAAAAAATCTTTAACGCCGCAATACTTGAAAACGACCGACTGCGCGCCGTTATACTGCCACAGATTGGCGGTCGGTTATGGTCGCTGTATGACAAGGTAAATGACCGCGAACTGCTGTATGTAAACCCCGTTTTTCAACCCGCAAACCTTGCTATAAGAAACGCGTGGTTCAGCGGCGGTGTCGAGTGGAACATCGGCATAAAGGGTCACAATCCCCTTACCTGTTCGCCGATGTTTGCCTGTGAAACCAAAACTGCCGACGGTACCCCTGTTTTAAGGCTTTACGAATACGAGAGAATCCGCGACATCACCTACTATATGGATTTTATGCTTCCCGACGGGTCTGACTTTCTTTATGTAAAAACCACCGTTGAAAATACGGCGGACTGTGATAAATATATGTACTGGTGGTCGAATATCGCGGTTGACGAGCAGGACGGCACACGCGTTATCGCACCCTGCTGCGATGCGCTTGAATCGTCATATAACGAAAACGCATATGTCGTTGATATGGTCGATATCCCCGTACCCGAAAACAAGGGGTTTGATGTTACATATCCGAAAAATCTTCCCCGTTCACAGGATTACTTTTTCCGCATACCCGAAGACCGCCGCAAATGGGTCGCCGCAATAAATTCCGACGGTAACGGACTATTACAGTTTTCAACCGATGAACTTATGGGCAGAAAACTTTTTGTGTGGGGTCAGGGCGACGGCGGCAAGAACTGGAGTCATTGGCTTTCGGGCGAAACTCAGGCATATATCGAAATACAGGCAGGACTTGCCCGCACGCAACTTGAACATATTATAATGCCGAAGAAAAGCGAAATTTCCTTTGTTGAGGGCTACGGTGCCGTAAACTGCAATCCGGCGGACATATTCGGTGATTACGGTGACGCCGTAGACGCAGTCGAAAACTTCCTTTCAAAGGCGGCACCCGACGATATAAGAAATATTGTCTGCACCGACAGGACACACACACCCGAAATAAAACAGTACGGCTCCCCTTGGGGACACCTTGAAAACCAAATCCGTAAAGCCCGCGGTGAAGATGCAATAAGTTCTGTACTTGACTTTACGCCTGACACCTTAACTTATGATGCAAGTGCGTGGCTGACACTTCTCGAAACAGGCGAATATCCCGACCTTGATTTAAGCGAGCCGCCACGCGGGTTTGAGGTATCAGCACCTTGGCTCGAACTTCTTAAGAAGCAGATGTTATCGGGTAAAAAGAACGCCGCCGCACTGCTTCATTACGGTCTGGCACTTTATGCAAACGGCGACACCGACGGTGCATACAAGGCGTTTGAGGAGTCGGTAACCTTAAAACCCAACGCTTGGGGCTACCGAAACCTTGCAACGGTAGAAAAGAACGAATACAAAAACCCCGAAAAGGCACTTTACTTTATAAAAAAGGCGCTCGAATATAATAAAACTTACAGGGGTCTTATAATAAACGCCGCCGACATTATGCTTAATGCTAACGATTATGACGGTTGGCTTTCGGTTTACGAGACGCTTGACGACACCCTTAAAGCCGACGGGCGTATCCGTCTTTACAGGGCGATTGCGCTGATGAACACAGGCAAATACCGTGCCGCCGCCGAAATTATAAACCCCGATTTTGAACTGTGTGATATTAAGGAGGGCGAACTGTCCATTTCCTACATATGGGGCGAACTTTACAGTAAAATAATCGGCGAGGAAACGGGAGTCACCGATAAGGACACCCTTTACGCTTTACAGGAAGAACGCTATCCCTTGCCGAAGCACCTTGATTTCAGAATGCATAAATAGGAGGATAGGACTGTTATGGAAAATAAACTCTTACACCCTTGGACTGCCGTAAATGTGACCGAAACCGACGGCGTTGTAGCCGTCGAGGTATGGGGCAGAACCTACACATTTGACAACGCCGCATTACCGACAAGCATAATATCAGCAGGCAATGAAATTCTTACAGCACCTATGTCGGTTACCGGTTTTGAAAACGAGGATAAAATTATCTGGAGTGAACAGGGCATCTTTGTTGCCGAGCATACAAACGAATACGCCCTGCTTTGCGGATATATGCAGAGCAATGTCTTTGTTATAAACACCGCCGTTAAAATCGAGTATGACGGCTTTATGACAATCGACCTTAAAATCGTCCAAAAGGGTAAAACTGTGGCACAGATATTCGGCATTGACAAGAATATTATAACCCGCTATGACCTTAAAGGGTTGGCGGTCGAAATTCCGCTTGTACCTGAGTTTTCCGAACTTTATCACTACTGGCCGAACATCGACGGCGACAGCGCGGGTGAAAACCCCATTGCCAACAGCGGAAACATCAAAAATATGCTTTTGCCTTTTAAACCCGTTATGTGGCTCGGCACCGACAGGGCAGGACTTTCTTTCTGCTGTGAAAGTGATGAATTCTGGGAATATGACGGCGGTGCGCTTGAGGTCGCGCTTTCCGACGAGGCACACACCTTTAAGATGCACCTTTTTGACAGCGAGGTTCAAAACTGGAAAAACGGCGGGCAGAATCCCCTTTGCTACCGTTTCGGAATACAGGCATCCCCTGTAAAACCCTATGTTGAGCAACAAGGCGAGCGCCGTTGTCTGCACATCGACTGTTTTAAAAAGGTACTTACCGACTACCATACATTCCTTTTCGGACCGTCAGCCGAAGACCCCGACGAAACCAACTTTGACCGAATCAGCCGACTTGGTGTAAATGTTCTGTTTTTACACGAAAAATGGAACTGTTTCCAGAACTACTACAACACTTCGGCAAAGATTCGCGAGGATATAAAGGACATCGTGCGCGAGGCACACCGCCGCGGAATCAAGGTACTGCCCTACTTCGGATACGAAATCGCAAGTATGGCACCCGAATTTTACGATATGCACCGCGATGTGCGTACGGTCTACGGCAATCCGCTTGTGTGGTACCGTCAGCCGCCGCAACGCGACTACCGTGTGTGCTACTCAAGTGAGTGGCGCGAAAAACTGACCGACGGTATTATCGCCGCACTTGACGAGTTCGGTTTCGACGGCGTTTACCTTGACGGCACAGTAACTCCGCGCCCGTGTATGAACGAGCGGCACGGTTGCGGCTGGCGTGACAGCGAGGATAAACTGCACCCGACCTACCCCGTATGGGCGCTTCGTGAAATGATGCGCAAACTTTACACCGCCATTGACCCCAAAGACGGTATACTGTGCGTACATCCTAACGGTATGGTTGCACCTCCCCTGCTTACATTTACACATCTTTACTGGGACGGCGAAACCCTGCAATACCCGATGTTCAAAGACACCTTAACGGGAATCCCAACCGATTACTGCCGCGCTCAACTTGTCGGTAAAAATTCGGGTGTTCCTGCCGAATTCTTGGTGTACGAGCATCCACACGCTCCCGACTGGACCTTTAAAAAGGCGCTGTCATTACTGCTTTCACACGGCATACTTCCAAAGCCCAACGACATCGGAAAACCGCTTGAAACAATGTCGCAAATATGGAATATTTTTGACAGTTTCGGTGTCAGCACAGCACAGTTTGTACCCTATTGGGAAAACGGTACGGTATGCGATAACCCCGATATAAAGTGCAGTTATTACATTAAAAACAGCGTTGTCGGCAGACCCAAAGTACTGCTTATGTGCTGTAACCCCACACCCAACCAAAACAGCGCTAATATATCGCTTTGCGATACCAACCTTGCACCCTACCGCATATTTGATGCCGAAAACGGCGAATCTGTAAACCACAGTGAAAGCCTGCAAATCGACCTTGACGGCTTTGGATACAAAATACTTTATCTTGAATAGGTGATTTAAATGCCGATTATTTATAACAGTGAAAAGAAACTACTTATGATATCGGG
The DNA here is from genome assembly GCA_045660705.1 of Acutalibacteraceae bacterium. Taxonomy (GTDB): domain Bacteria; phylum Bacillota; class Clostridia; order Oscillospirales; family Acutalibacteraceae; genus UBA737. Next base: position 2,924 of record JAZREH010000321.1, on the reverse strand, counting down.
GCGCAATATGACATATGCCGCCGCCGTTATCGACGGATACTGGAACAATATTTATTGGGGCAAACGCATATGGCGTATGGATGACCTGCCGCTTACAGAGCGAAATCAGAATTTCTGCAAATCCTTTGTTCGCCTTGGCAAACAAAAGGAGGAATATCCCGTTTTCGGCAGCCGTATATACGCACCCGTCTGCCTTAAAGCAACCTTTGACGACGGCGTGCGCGAGGTAGCGCTTGTCTTTGATTCCTGCCATGTCCTTGATTCGGGTGATGAAGCACGGGTAATACTCAAAGACGAACATTACCCCCTTGAACTTGAACTTGTTTACAAACTTTATGAGGATATCGACCTTATCGACCGTCATACAATCATAAGGAATGTAGGCGAGCAACCGATAATGCTTGAAAATATGGGTTCCGCCGCATTCTATCCGCCATATGCCGATAATGCCCGCCTTACCTATATGGGCAGTTCGTGGATGCACGAGTACGAAAAACAGGAATGTCAGATCGGGCGTTCCTACACCCTTTTGGAGGCGCGTTCGGGCCTTTCAAACGCCCGCAACTTTCCGTATTTTACCATTGATGACGGCAACAGCCGCGAACATTCGGGCGAAGTATGGTTCGGCTCCCTGCAATGGAGCGGCAACTGGCAGATATATGTCGGCAAGGACGATATGCTACAGACCCGTATTTCGGGCGGAATTTCCCCCTTTGATACAGCGTGGTGTCTTAAGGGCGGCGAAGATTTTACAACCCCCGTTTTCACCTGCGGTTACACAAGTTCAGGCTTTGGCGCATCGTCAAGAGCATTCCACGACTATATACGAAAGACCAGCCTTGCAAAGCATACCAATAAGGTTATGCCCGTACTCTATAATGCGTGGTCTTCCTTTACTTTTAATATAAATGAGGAACTGCTTTTCGCACAGGCAAAGCGTGCCGCCGATCTTGGTGTTGAACTGTTTTTAATCGACGACGGTTGGTTTGAGGGTCGAAAAGACGACCGCGCAGGTCTTGGCGATTGGTATCCCGATAAGGAAAAATTCCCGCATGGACTTAAACCGGTTGCGGATTATGTAAATTCGCTTGGTATGGATTTCGGAATCTGGGTAGAGCCTGAAATGGTCTGCAAAAATTCAAACCTATATAAAGAGCATCCCGATTGGATAATGCGCTATGAAAACCGCGTAAACGAGGAAATCCGTTATCAGGTCACACTTAACTTTGCGCGCGACGATGTAATTGATTTTACTATCGACTGGCTTGATAAACTGCTTGGTGAAAACAATATTTCCTGCCTTAAATGGGATATGAACCGTTGGCTTTCACAGTGCGGTTGGCCCGAAGCCGACCAATGTGACCAACGCAGTCTTATGGTAAAATATGTTCAGGGACTTTATAAGGTGTTTGCTCACATAAGTGAAAAATACCCCCATGTTATGATTGAAAACTGTGCTTCGGGCGGTCAGCGCACCGACCTTTCGATGTCGAAATGGTGTTCACGAATCAACCGCAGCGACAATCAGGACCCGCTTGATATCCTTAAACTGCACGAAGGATTCACCCGTGTAAACCTTTCAAAGACGGCGGGCGGCGGATGTCATCTGCACCACACACCAAACGGTGTAAACAAGCGCACAGTTTCTCTTAAATATATGGCACATCTTGCTATGATGGGCTCCTTTGCGGTGGGTCTTGACCTTAGAAAACTTACCGCAGAGCAACTTAGCGAGGTCAAGGAATACATAAACCTTTACAAGGAGATACGCGAAACGGTGCAACTTGGCGATATGTATCTTCTATCCTCAATATACGATAACTGCTATATGGCAACACAGTATGTAAACCCCGACAAGAGCGAGTCGGTGCTGTTCCTTTTCGGTCATTCGATGCAGTTCGGTTATGTTATGCCGCGCATACGTCTTATGGGACTTGAAGAGGATTGCGTCTACAGTGTTGAAGGCTTCGGCGACATCAGCGGTGCAGGACTTATGAATATAGGTATTCCCTCTGACAAGCATCTGTGGGGCGACTTTGACAGCCGAGTTATAAGGATACGCAAAAAATGATTTTTTCTTTTAAATTAGTACTTGCAAAACGTCAGGACATCTGTTATACTACAATAGTATATTGATATATTGTTTGTAGGTGAGTATTCTTATGAAACTTAAGTATAATTTTGTTACTAACGAGGTTGCCGATAAAATCGTTGCCGTCGCTGTTGGCGATGACCTTGAAAAATTCAACGGTTTTATTAAAATGAATGAGGTTGCCGCTGATATCTTCGGTCTTTTAAAGGAAGAAACGACCGAGGATGCTGTTGTTGCCGAAATGTGCAAACTCTATCCCGACGAGGATGAGGCAGAGGTAAAAAGTACCGTTAAAGAGTTCACACAAAAACTTATTGAAGCGGGCGTTCTCGCGTAATGGAAAAAGACCTTATCAGTCTTGTCGAAGCAGTTGAAAGCAAGGGCGAGGCAATGACACTCACAGCGGGTGTCAGTATGCGCCCTATGCTTCGTCAGGGCAGGGACATCGTTATAATCGAAACGGTCAAACGAAAACTTCAAAAATATGATGTTCCCGTTTATAAGCGTCCGAATCACGATAAATATGTTATGCACCGTATCCTTAAGGTTACCGAGGACGGATACATCATCCGCGGCGACAACCTTATGCACAAGGAATACGATATAAAGGATGAACATATCGTCGGTGTTTTAAAGGCATTTTACCGCGAGGGCAAATATTACGACTGTGCGACCAGCAAAAAGTACAAGGTTTATATCATTTTAAACCGCCTTTCTTTTCCGCTTCGCTTTGTTTTTCGGAAAATAAGCGGTACGGTAACTAAATTTTTAAGTCTTGTTTTGCCAAAGTCCGTCAAGGAATTTATAAAAAAGAAAATACTGAAAATATGAT
>JAZREH010000320.1:0-2393 GCA_045660705.1 Acutalibacteraceae bacterium | reverse complement strand
AACATAAAAACGCGGTGGGTACAAAAACAGTTCTTCAATCGGTTTAAAAGAATTTAAGATAGCGTAAACCAGCGGTAACGCCATGAAAACACCGCAAATGCCCAAAAATACGGTAATAAAGAGATTACCGAATACGCTACGCGTCTGGTGGCGGCTTCCTGCGCGGGTGAAAAGTTTTTTGATTCTGAAATTCTTTAACATACGAACTATTCACCCACCTTTGCAAGAATTCTTGAAACGATGGATTTAAAGACCATCATCATCAGGAACAGTACAACCGAAATTGCACAGGCATATCCCATCTCATACCTGATTGTTCCGTAGTCCATAATGTGTAAAACAATGGTGTGTGCAGCGTACGACTTACTCGGGAAACCGACAAGTGTCTGTGAAATTGCCCCCACAGAAAAAGAACTTGAAATCTGCATAACCGCACCGAATAAAAGTTGCGGCTTCATCATGGGAAGTGTTACATACCACAGTTCCTGCCAACGGTTTTGTATACCGTCGATTGCAGCCGCCTCATACATTGCAGTGTCAACAGATTGGAAACCGGCAATAAAGGAAAGGAAACTTACGCCAAGGCTTAACCACAACTGCACTATCATAATAACAGTAAGCATATACTGTGTATCGGTAAGCCACTGTATCGGTTCAAGAATAAAACCGTACTTCATAAGCAGGTTGTTTAAGAAACCGTACTGGTCGCCGCTGAAAATGTACTGCCAGATAAAAAATACATTCGAAGTAAGCGCAGGCGCATAGAAAACAAGTGTAACCACCGAACGGATTTTAGGCGGCAGTTCGTTTATAAGCCATGCAAGAACAAAGCACAACATATAACCGACAGGACCCGTCACCGCCGCAAACTTAAGTGTGTTAACAAGGGCGGTACTGAAAACATTATCGTCAAGGAAAAGGCGAAGATAGTTGTCAACACCACGCCACTGTGGCATCTCAAGCATATTAAAGTATGTAAAACTTAAAACCACCGATATTAAAATCGGTATGATAACAAACAGTAGGAACAGTATGATAAAAGGCAGTGCAAGAATATACAACTGATGATTTTCCTGCCAATCCTTTTTGGTCGAAGCAATCAGACCAAGTCTGTTCTTTCTTTTCAAGGAAGAATCTTTCATTTTACCCCTCGATTCCAAATTCTTCACGCTTACGCTTAAGTTCAATCGTGGTTTCGCGTGTCCACTTTTCAAGGCTTTCCCTTGCGTTTTCACCGCTTACAACGGTTGCATTATAGGCATTTTCAAGGTTACGTATGGCATAATAGCCACCCGGAACTTCGGGAATTTCGGTAAGTGCGTTCATCTGTGTCATAAGCACCGATAACTGCTGTTTTGTCCACGCAAGCGACTGAACCGTTTTTATATTAGCAGGTGTCTGTCGTGCCGAAACACCCATAATAGATTCCATATCCAGCGCATATCTTGTCTGCGCCTCATCACTTGTCCACCACTTGATAAACTCCCACGAGGCATCAAGATTATCGGTTTGTTTGAATATAATCGATGCAGTACCTGTAGCACCCTCGGTTCGGTTAAGGTTTCCGTCCTTGTCAACAGTTCCCGGAATCGGTACCATTTTCCACAAACCGTCAATTTCGGGTGCGGCAACCTTTAAGGTGTTGAACATATTATAAGCCGCTATACCAAGAGGCATTTCACCCGTTCTGAACAGGCTGTAGAAGTTATATTCAAGCGAAAAGCCGTGCAGTGTATAGTAATCGGTCCACTGACGGAAAGCATCGTAAGCAGTAGTGCTTGACAGATTTGTATCGGTCAGTTTTTCGTTATAGAAACTTTCACCGTGTTGCATAAGCAGCGCAGGATATATACTTCTTGTTCCAAGCCCTGCCGTTGCACCCGATGCATCGGTTGCAGGGAACGGCAGACCGATTCGCATATTATTACGCTGAAGTATAGGCGCGATTTGAAGCAGATCATCCCAAGTTTCAGGACACTCCAGACCCATCTGCTCAAAAATATCGGTACGGTAGAACATCATATGGTATATCAGCGAATCGGGAATACCGTAGCAACCGCCGTTATATGTATACGGTACGGTGGCGGTATCGACAAATCTCGACTTCACCTCATCAAACCCGTCAAGTTTAGAAAGGTCGGCGAGCGAATTTCGGATTGCAAGGTTTACGGGGTCACCTCTGCCCGTCATAACCGAAATGTCGGGACCGTTATTGGCGAGGATTGCCTGAATAAGCGAGGCGCTGACAAGCCTTATCTCAACGTGAATACCCGTTTTAGGAGTAAACATATCCGAAACCATATTTTTAAGTATCTGCATCTGGTCACGTCCGACAGAAAGCCAGATAGTAACAGTTTGGTCCTCCTTGCCGTCGACCACAGAACTGTAGTCCT
>JAZREH010000319.1:0-3095 GCA_045660705.1 Acutalibacteraceae bacterium | reverse complement strand
GTAAAAATATGAAACTGTGTTCCAAATGCAAACAAAGACCCGCGGTGGTCTTTATGTCAAATCCTTTAAATTCGGGTGGCGAACCTGAGGGTCTTTGCCTTGTCTGTGCAAAGCAACTCGGTATAAAGCCGATTGATGATATGCTTAAGTCAATGAACATCACCGACGAAGATATCGAGCAGATGTCCAATCAGTTTATGGAACTGATGAACCCCGATTCAGATGCCGATGATGCCGAACTTAATGATGAAACCTTTGACCTTGGCACCGCGCCTGCCATACCGTTTTTAAACGGTATGTTTTCGGGCGGTGCGGACAAGCAGGAAAAGGACACCGATGAAAAGGTAAAGGATGATGGCAAAAAGGGTAAAACCCCAAAGAAAAAGCGCCGCCGTTTCCTTGAACAGTACTGTACCAATCTTACCGAGCGTGCGCGTGACGGCAAACTTGATGTTGTAATCGGGCGCGAACGCGAACTTTACCGCACGATACAGATACTGTCACGCCGCAGTAAAAATAACCCCTGCCTTATCGGTGAACCGGGTGTCGGCAAAACCGCCATTGCAGAGGGACTTGCGATGCGTATCGTGTCGGGCGAGGCACCTGCAAGACTTCAGGACAGGGAGATATATCTGCTTGACCTTACGGGACTTGTTGCGGGTACACAGTTCAGGGGACAGTTTGAAAGCCGCGTAAAGGGTCTTGTTGAGGAGATTAAAGAGGCAGGGAACATCATTCTCTTTATTGACGAGATACACAATCTTGTCGGTGCAGGTGATTCTGCCGAGGGGTCGATGAATGCCGCCAATATCCTTAAACCCGCACTTTCGCGCGGTGAAATTCAGGTGATTGGTGCCACAACTTTTAAGGAGTACCGTAAATATATCGAAAAGGATGCCGCGCTTGAACGCCGTTTCCAACCCATAACGGTGGAGGAACCGTCGGTTGCTGATGCACAAAAGGTGCTTATGGGCGTTCGCGGATACTACGAGGGTTATCACAGCGTTACGGTGCCCGACAGTATTATAAACCGCGCAGTACTGCTTTCTGAAAGATATGTTACCGACCGCTATCTGCCCGATAAGGCAATTGACCTTTTGGACGAAGCGTGTGCCTGTGCAAGCCTTAAAAACAAGGCGATTGACGAACTGTGCCTTGCAAACCGTAAGGTGGCAGAGTATTCGGTGCAACTTGAGGAACTTGAGGCAGATGTCGAAAACCCCGATAATGAAAAACTTGCAATGCTTAAATCGGGCATTGAAAAGTATAAGGCAAAAGCGCAGGAACTTTACGAACCCGCATCGCATAACACCGTAACCGATGCCGATTTGGCGCACGTTATTGAACTGTGGACGGGTATACCCGCCGCCAAGGTGGAGGAAAGCGAACTTTCCAAACTGTCGGGTCTTGAAAACCGACTTAATGAGAGTATAATCGGTCAGGGTGATGCCACTCGTCTTGTTGCCGCGGCTGTCAAGCGTTCAAGGGTAAAAACGGGTGCTGTACGCCGTCCTGCATCCTTTATTTTTGTGGGACCGACGGGTGTCGGTAAGACGGGGCTTGTAAAGGTGCTGTCCGAACAACTTTTCAGCACCCCCGAAACGCTTATACGCCTTGATATGTCCGAATTTATGGAGAAACACTCGGTTTCCCGACTGATTGGTGCGCCTCCCGGATATGTCGGCTATGACGAGGCGGGACAACTCACCGAAAAGGTGCGCAGAAAACCGTATTCGGTAATACTGCTTGACGAAATCGAAAAGGCACACCCCGATGTTCTTAATGTGCTTTTACAGATACTTGATGACGGTCGCGTTACCGATGCACAGGGTCGCGTTGTAAACTTTGAAAACACAATTATCGTTATGACCTCTAATGCGGGCAGTGAAAGAAGTGAGAGTCCTTTGGGATTTGGTAAAACCCGCGAAGAGGCATCGCGCGATAAGACTATAAAGGCGCTTGAGCGATTCTTACGCCCCGAATTTATCGGCAGGGTTGACGAGGTTGTGGTGTTCACACCGCTTGATAAAGAGTCACTGTGTAAAATCTCTGCACTTATGCTTGATGAACTTAAAGATGCTTTAAGTGAGAAACTGATTACCTTTACATTTGATAATTCGGTTTGCGAATGGCTCAGCCGTAAGGCCGACGGCGCAAAAGCAGGTGCTCGCGAACTTCGTAATCTTATTCGTCGCGAAATTGAGGATAAGGTGGTCGATATCGTAATAAGCGATGAGGGTACAAAGGTGACGGCAATCAGCGCCACCACCGACGGTGAACAGATAAAACTTAATACTGTAATTGGTTAAATAAAACAACACCCCGAAACGGTCTGTTTCGGGGTGTTTCATTATATATCGTGACAAAGCAGAGTAACATATTCCTCTTTTGAATATTCCTCAATAAACGCTCTGCTTTTATGGGGACTGTGGCTGCTGCCTGTCGGTGTTTTTCGGGTTAGGTTTTCGCGCAGATAACATTCGTCACCGCATATTGCATACCTTTTGCCGTCAAAATAAAAAAGTGCTATACACGAACCCTCTGAGTGACCGCCGACCTTGACTACCTCTATACAGCCGCCAACAACAGTTTTATCGTCAAATAAATGTATGTCGGCACCGTCAGGGATATAACCTTTGCCACTTTCGTATTCGTCCTTTTGGATATGAATACGCGCGTTTTTAAAGTCCCGCACCGCCTCAATATGGTCGTGGTGTGAGTGTGATATAATTATATCGGTAACATCGTCTGCCGAAATGCCAAATTCTTCAAGCGCCTTTACAGGCGGCAAAAAATTCCTCATATCAAAATCGGGCATAGTGTTGCAACCGGCATCAAATAAAATAACCGCATCGGGCGTTTTTATAAGGTAAATCGCAAAGATAATCGGGTGGATTATATCTGATTTTCCGCCCACAAAAACCGCACTGTCGGGTAGAAAGGTATCAGCGTATTTAATGCGTTCAAATGATAGTACAGGCATATTATTCGACAGTAAGTACGACCTTGCCGACATTCTGACCCTTGTAGAGTATGTCGTGCGCCGCCTCGGCCTCGGTAATGGGAAGTACCTTGTAAATGGTGGGTTTAACTTC
>JAZREH010000318.1:0-1302 GCA_045660705.1 Acutalibacteraceae bacterium | reverse complement strand
ATATGTTTTCAAGTTCCTCTGCCGACGGATAGTACGCGTGTATCGGCGCACCGTCCCACACGATTTTATTGGCGCGCATTTCAATATCGTCAAGTTGTGTTCGGGTAAGGTCACCGTTAAAGTCAAGTGTTACAAACTCATCCTCGCTTAAATGGAATCCGATATTGTCAAGACCGTAAAGTTTATGAACGATTCCTGAAACTATATGTTCCCCCGTATGGTTCTGCATAAAGACAAAACGGCGTTCAAAATCTATCCTGCCGCATACCGGATACGACCCGACAGGCGCATCACAGATATGGGTTATCACACCGTCTTTATCAATCTGAACATCAAGTACCTCGGCATTATCGATTGTTCCCCTGTCCGACGGCTGACCGCCCGCTTCGGGGAAAAAGGCGGTTTTACTTAGCACTACCGCCCACCTTTCACCGAGCGGTTCACAGGAAACCACCTCGGCGGTAAATTCCCTTAAATACGAATCTTCATCAAAAAGCCTTACTGTGGGTATCATTTCATCTTCTCCTGAACAATGTGTGCCGCCTTGTATATATCGCCGCCGCCCATAGTTATAACGATGTCACCCGCCTGTGAAGTGGCGATAATGTGGTCGGCGATGTTTTCAAAGCCATCAAGTACCACAGCATCTTTAAGTTTGCAGGCGATATCCTCTGAACTGATACCGTAGGTGTTGACCTCGCGCGAGCCCATTATCGGGGTAAGAATAACCCTGTCGGCAACCGAAAGCGCATCAATAAATTCATCCTTTAAAAGGGCTGTACGCGAAAAGGTAAATGGTTGGAAAACCACCGTAACCCGCTTGTAATCAAGTTCTTTTGCCGCGGTAAGGGTTGCGCGTATCTCGGTCGGGTGATGGGCATAGTCATCGGCAAGGGTAAATCCGTATTCACCGAGAAACTCAAAACGTCTGCCCGCACCTGTAAAACTTTCGACCGCCTTAGCAATACCGTCAGCAGGCACACCAAGACCGTCACACACCGCAAACGCGGCAAGACCGTTAAGCACATTATGGCGACCGGGCACACCCATACAAAGGTGTCCGTACTTTTCACCCTTTTTCATAACATCAAAGCAAAAACCCCGTCTGCCCGCCGTTATGTTTTCAGCATAGTAATCATTGGTATCTGCAAAACCGAATGTCACCTTCTGCGCCGTAATACTTTCTGCCGCTTTCATTACAAGGCTGTCATCACCGTTCAAAAAGGCAAGCGACGACATACCGATAAACTTTGAAAATGATGCGGTCAGATTCTCCATAGTCTTGAAATAATCAAGATGGTC
>JAZREH010000317.1:0-4985 GCA_045660705.1 Acutalibacteraceae bacterium | reverse complement strand
GTCATGCTAGCAAGTTTTGAAGCGTTATCACCAGTTAAATCGATGTACCCAACACCTGATTCAGTAACTTTTACTTCAATGCTTGGATTACCTTGTAATTTGATCATTAAAGTAGCACCTTCTGATAATTCAACTTCAAAGTTTAATCTTGTATAAGATGTTAAAGAATGTTCTAAGTCTAAAGTTGCACATGCCCATTGAGTACCAGCACCTTTTTCATAAGTCATAGTAGTAACACCATCAGCAGTTGTGAAATTATATAAACCTTCGTCTAAGCTTTTGAAGCCTTCTTCAAGTCCCGCCGTCATTGCGCTGTGTGTTGCAAGCAGCGCGCCGTTTTGACCCGTATTTGAGTTTTTAATAACCAGAACCCTGCCATACGAAACGCCCTGATTCCACCACGATTCACCCGAATAAGCAATATCGGTAAGATATCTTGTATTTATATTAGGCATAGCCTTCGTATTGCACGCCGACAAGAAAAGCATTAAGATAACCAAGACAGTAAATATAGCCCGCGTTATAATATTTCTACTCCTCATACTAACACCTCTGTTTTAGTCGATTACAACCTTATTTAGCGTTTCACCCTCGGCAACATACACATCAGCCAACTGCTTTATCTGGTCCTGCCCAAAATTGTAACGGTCATATATTCCCACCGTCGGCATACCGATTTTGGTTGCCGTCTGTATAGCAACCAGAGAATCTTCAAACAGACAGGTATCTTCAGGACGGGTGCCGAAGTGTTCACAGGCTTTAAGAAAAACATCGGGAAATTCTTTGCCCTTTCCAATATCGGCACAGGAAATAACCGTTTCAAAATACTGACCCAAATCGCAGTGTTCAACCGCAAGTCCGATAAGGTCTTTTGCCGTTGCTGAGGCTATACACATTCTTATCCCCGCATTACGACATTTTTCAAGAAATTCCTTTACGCCGACCTTGGTCTCGACAGTGTTGGCATAAAAATCCCTCGCCATCTCGTTTGCAATGTCTAATAACTCACCGCCGTCTTTACCAAATCCATAGTTTTTATGAATCAAATCCATTGCCCCGTCAAGGGTCAGCGTTCTTACCGCTTTATCATCCGCGTCAGAGGGTCTGAAATCGGGATTCCCGATAAATCTTTCGCCCAAACTACTCCATAATACATCCCAAATCATAAGTGAATCAACAAGAGTTCCGTCCATATCAAAGACGGCGGCTTTAAACTTCATAGAGCAAAACATCCTTTTAATTTTATACTTATACATTTTAATTTAGTGCGCCCAAAAAATAAAGAGAAAGTTTTAAGTGAAAAATTACATAATTTTTTATTGCAATTATATATGATCCACCGTTCTAACATACCTTTTAAAATTTTACAATACTACTGTCGTTTCATCTGCCGTAAAAAGAGCAGTACCGCCGCCAAAAGAATAAATACAGCATAGCCGAGTACCCACCATATATGCGGGAAAACACCGCTGAAATCACCAGATAGTACGGCGCGCTGCATATCGACAGCGTGAACAAACGGAAGTGCATATGCAATCTTTTTAAAAGTACCGCCCACAAGGTCAAGGTCAAACCATATACCCGACACCCACGCCGAAAGATTTGTAAGCAATGCGCCGCAAACTCCACCGACCTGTTTGTCGTTAAGCACACTTCCGAAAAGAAGTCCAAGCGCAATATAAAGCAGTGACACAGGAATAATAAATATGACCGCATATAAAATATTAACCGTAAAATCAAGTCCTAAAACGATTGCCGATAAAAAACAGATTATGCACTGCACCACCGCAATCGGTATAATAGGCAGTGTATAACCGAGTATAAAATCAGCGGGTGTCATCGGTGTGGTATACAGACGGCACAAAAACGAACTGCCCCTGTCCTTTGAAATAACGGTCGCAGAAAACAGCGTCAGAAACGATAGCCCGAAAACCGAAACCCCAGGGGTAAGATGCTGTATTTCAAAGAGGTCTACAGGTACATTTGCCTGAATCGCAGTAAGCAGTAAAATCAGTACCAACGGGAATCCGATACCGAAAGCCAAATTCAGCGGGTCGCGGATTATTTCCTTTGTGTTTCTGCCCGCAAATGTTAACATTCTCACTGTTTTGCCCCCCTTACTATACTGATAAATGCCTGCTCAAAATTATCTGTTTTTGCCGTTTCTTTAATCCTGTCGGCGGTGTCGCAAATAAGCAGTTTACCGTCCTTCATAATGGCAATGCGGTCTGAAAGCGCCTCGGCTTCCTCCATATAATGTGTCGTAAGAATTATCGTAACCCGACCTTTAAGAGAGCGGATGATATCCCACAAATCACCGCGCGCAAGTACATCCAGCCCAAGTGTCGGCTCGTCTAAAAACAGAATCTGCGGCTCGCTTATCAGCGCCATTGCGATACTTAGTCGCCGACAGTATCCGCCCGACAGTTTGCCCACCTTTTTATTAATTACACTTTGAAGACCTAACTGTATTGTAAGTTCTTCGATTTTTTCCTCACGCTTATCCTTTGTAAAACCGTAAATACCGCACACAAATTGAAGGTTTTCCCGTACCGTAAGACCGTTTGCAACGGCGGTTTCCTGTGGCGAAACGGCGATAAACGATTTAACGGCGGGGGCATCTGTACAGATGCTTTTTCCGTTTAAAAAGGCATCACCGCCCGTCGGTTTGGTAAGGCAGGAAAGCATTTTTATTGTGGTTGTTTTACCCGCACCGTTTACACCAAGCAGAGAAAACAGTTCCCCCTCTTTTACGCAAAGGGATAGGTTATCAACCGCAACCGTATCTTTATATTTTTTAGTTAAATTCTCAATTCTGATAGCATCCATAAATAATTACTCCACATTATACTGTTTTTTCATTCCCTGATACGCATCAGTAAGCATTCGGCTTACAAGTTCAGGGTCAATGTCAAAAAATCCTGTCGCAACCATTGTAGCAATCCCGTGAACAAACGCCCACATTTCAAGATGAAATAATCTTGCATCGTCTTTGTTAAGCCCTGTATTGCCCCGCACAACAGACTCCATTTCTTCACCGAGTTCGCTCGATTCAGGAATTACCTCGTCTTTGCGGTCGCGCATATACAGAAGTTTAAAAAGTTCCTTTTCCTCCTTTGCAAAACGAATATAAGCCATACCGCTTGCCTTATAGGTGGGGAATTTTCCGCTTTGAGCCTCGCGTTTTATATATTCGTTACACAGTAAATCCGCCCTCTCAATAACTGCAAGACGAAGTTCGTCCATCGAATCAAAGTTTGAAAAAATCGGTTGTGTAGAACAATCAAGTACAGTTGCAACCGTCCTTGCATTGATTGCCTGTGCCCCGTATTTTTGTACAACCTCAACAGCGGCGTTTATAATATCCTCTTTTGTTACCTTAATTTTAGGTGGCATAACGCACCTCCGTAATATAGTTGTTGTTATATATCATTTGTTATTTTATCATAATGAACACTAAAAGTCAACGCTTTCACAAAAAGAAAAAGGCAATCTTTCGATTGCCTTTTTTTGGAGCGGACAACGGGAATCGAACCCGCCTCCTCAGCTTGGGAAGCTGATGTTCTACCGATGAACTATGTCCGCATTGTTATGAAAAAAAGGTCACCTTTAAGGTGACCGTTTTGTGTAGGCATCTACTTATTTTCCCAGGCAGCTTCCCGCCAAGTATCTTCAGCGCAAGTGAGCTTAACTTCCGTGTTCGGAATGGGAACGGGTGGACCCTCACCGCAATCAACACCTACTGTTTCGTTAACCCCTGTCGAGTCAACGAAATGATTATATCACGACGATTTGGATTTGTCAACACTTTTTTTAATTTTTTTTAAAATATTTTTTTACGCCTTATTTTTTGCGGATAAAAAGCATTTTTCAATCTCACAAAAAGCGACAGTCGAAAGCGCAAGTGCAACGCTAACGGCAAACTGCCAGAACTTCGGTATAGCAAGACCGAAAGCAAAGCCCACAGGTGTGAAAATAAGGAACATAATAACGAACAGGGTTATTATGGTCGAGTATGTCATAAATTTATTGGCAAACGGGTTTGACCTGAAAACCGAGCGGGTCGTGCGCACATTATAGGAATGGAAAATCTGAGCCATACCAAGTGTCGTAAACGCCATTGTCGTGCCGTATGCAGCACCGCCGATTATATAGGCAATCAAGGTTATCGCCGCCATATAAACCGCGTGTAAGGAAACATCGATAAAACTTCTTGAAGCAAAAAGCCGTCCGCTTATAAGAGATTTACCGCGACCGCGCATAACCGAACTTTCAGCCTTTTCGATACTTAACGATATCGCGGGTGCACAGTCGGTAAGCAGGTTTATCCACAGAAGTTGTACCGCCGCAAGCGGTGCCTTGCCGATAAACAGAACCGTAACAAGATACACCAGAACCTCTGCCATATTACAACCAAGCAGATAGCAAACCGATTTTTTTATATTATCAAACAGTCCTCTGCTTTCCCGTATGGCATCGACTATAGACGCGAAACTGTTGTTACCGATTATTATATCGGCACTTCCCTTTGCAACATCGGCACCCACACTTCCGATTGCACATCCGATATCGGCGGCGGCAAGTGCCTCCTGATCGGCAACACTGTCACCCGTGACGGTAACAATTTCGCCCTTTTTCTGCCACGCGGTAAGTATACGGAGTTTATCGCTTGGTGTCACCCTTGCATAAACCGAATATTTTTCAATATTACTGTAAAGTTCCTCATCCGACATTTCGGAAAGTTGAGCACCGCTTATCGCCTCCGTACCCTCGCGCAGAATACCGAGTTGCTTGGCAAGTGCTTTTGCCGTAATATAATTGTCACCCGTTATCATTATAGTGCGTATTCCCGCACCGTCACAGGTTTTAATACCCTTTATCGCCTCGGGTCGGGGCGGGTCAACAATACCAAGCAGACCGACAAAGGTGAGTTCCCTTTCGATTGCTTCGGGGGTCGGGTCGGAAGGAATTTCATCAAGAGGGCG
>JAZREH010000316.1:0-3210 GCA_045660705.1 Acutalibacteraceae bacterium | reverse complement strand
GAAAAAGACCGTATGCTTATTGCTTGGTATGAACGTGAAATCGTAAAGCATCCGCAAATCGAGATAAAACTTAATACCGAAGTAGACGATGTGTCTAAACTTGAAGCCGACGAAATTATCGTTGCTACGGGCGCGAAAGCGCGCAAACTCCCTGTTAAGGGTGCCGCAAAGGGAATCGAGGCGGTTGATTATCTCCTCGGCAAACAAACGGTATTCGGCGATAATGTCGTTATTGTCGGCGGCGGACTTACGGGTTGCGAAATCGCCTATGAACTCTATCTTAAAGGTAAAAAACCTGTTATTGTTGAGATGCAAAACGACCTTATTGTGGCTAAAGGTGTCTGCCTTGCAAACTCCAGTTACCTGCGTGACTTCTTTGCCGCCAATAACGTTCCCGTTCACCTTGAAACGCGTCTTAATGAAATCACCGACGACGGTGTTATCATTACCGACAAGGACGGAAATACAACAACAATTTCTGCCGATTCGGTTATCGTTTCGGTCGGTTATACACCCGCCCCTATTGCTAAAAGCGGTAAAAATGTTCACATTATCGGCGATGCGAAAGCAGTCGGCAACCTGCGTACCGTTATATGGAACGCGTGGGACATTTGTATGAAGATATAAAGGAGTGTTTATATGTTTTTAACCGATGAACAACAGGCAATTTTAAACGGTGAAATGGGCGAAACACTTGCCAAGGTTATGAAAACTATGGTAATGTACGGCGACGCCTTTGAGGCAGAAAAACTTGTGCCAATCACATCAAAAAACAACCATCTTGTAACTTCTTTCGGTCTTAAGGTGATGTCACCCGTATACGACCTTATGCAACAACTGCTTGATGCAGGCGTTATGTCGGGGCAGAAGTTTTCTGTTGACCCGCGCCCGATTGACAAAAATGTCCCTGCAAATTTCCTGCAAAATCTGGTTTTTAATAAATTTATGTATACCAAGCAGGATTTTTATGAGGAGCAACTTAAAAAACTCGGTTTGCTTGACGATGATGCATTTACCTGCACCTGTTATATGGAGCAGGTTGGTAACATACCTCAAAGGGGAGATGTGCTTTCTTGGGCTGAATCCTCGGCGGTTGTATATGCCAACTCGGTTTTGGGTGCGCGTTGTAACCGTAATTCGGGTATTATCGATATTATGGGTTCTATTGTCGGTTTTGTTCCGTACTTCGGACTGCTTACCGACGAGGGCAGAAAAGCAAGTTGGGTCGTAAAAATCGAAACCACTAAAAAACCCGAGGCTCAACTACTTGGCTCGGCTATCGGTATGCGCGTTATGGAAGATGTGCCGTATATTGTCGGTCTTGACAAGTGGCTTGGTACCGAACTTGACGATTCTGCCTGCACCTATCTTAAGGATTTCGGTGCCGCAACCGCCTCAAACGGCGCTGTAGGTCTTTATCACATTGAAAACCTTACACCCGAAGCGGTAGAGCAGGGAAAAACGCTTATAAACGAGGGGGCACGCGAATATATTATTGACGATGCAGAACTTGAAAGGGTTAAGAACAACTATCCCGTTGTTTGGAAAAATCCCGATGCAACGCCGAAACTGTGCTTTATGGGTTGCCCGCATATGAGCCTTGAACAACTTAAAAGCTGGACCGACAGGGTAGAGGACGGACTTAAAAAGGCAGGAAACACCAAGGTGGTTATCCCCACAGTGTTTACCGCCGCACCAAAGGTTCTTGAGGAGTTTAATAAGACCGAATACGCCCAGAGGCTTAAAAAGACAGGCGTTATTACATCGTACATCTGTCCGCTTATGTATATGAATAACCCGCTTTGCAAGAAGATGCCTGTAATAACATCATCCAATAAACTGCGCACCTACACTACCGCGCGCTACTACACCGATGATGAGATACTTACCGCTATAACCAAGGGAGGCAAAGACTGATGAAAAAGTTTCAGGGAAGAATCGTTACCCCAGGTACCGTCACCGCCGAAGCAGTCGTTACTCGTGAGGGCTTTAATACACTCGCCTCACTTCAGATGGCGTTGCAGTTTGGTGATAAACAGGCAAAATGCGGTGACCAGAACAATAAAGATATAAACGGACTGCCACTCGCGGGAAAGGCACTCTGCCTGCCACAAACTATCGGTTCGACTACAGGCGGTCTTGTGCTTTACTGTGCATGTGCTATGGGACGTCAGCCCGCCTGTATGCTGTTTGCAAATCATATTGATTCGCTTGCCGCGGCGGGAGCAGTACTTGCCGATGTCTGGGTTGACGGCGTTACAATGCCGGTTATTGACTGTCTTGGTGATGAATTCCTCGAATATGTTAAAACGGGAATGACAGTCACCGTAAATGACGACGGCAGCGTTACGGTTGAATAAAGAAAAACATCAAAAAAACGGTTGTAACCACATAGGTTACAACCGTTTAAATTTTTCAGTAAATTATTTTACCATGCTTGCAACTTCGGCAGCGAAGTCGTCAACGCGCTTTTCAATGCCTTCGCCCTTTTCAAAACGAACGAAAGAAGCAATCTTGACATCGGCGCCAAGTTCCTTAGCAGTATTTTCAACGTACTTGCCAACAGTAATGTCGCCGTCCATAACAAACGCCTGCTCTACAAGGCAGTTTTCCTTGTAGTACTTACCGATTTTACCCTCAACAATCTTGCCGAGAACAGCATCAGGCTTGTTTGCCATTTTGGGGTCTTCCTTCATCTGTGCGATAAGGATATCCTTTTCCTTGTCGATAACCTCTGCAGGAACAGAAGCCTCGTCAAGATAAGAGGGGTTCATAGCTGCAATCTGCATTGCAACGTTTTTACCCATAGCAACAAAGTCAGCATTGTTTGCATCAAGCTCTGTATTGAACTTAACCATAACACCTATCTTACCGCCTGCGTGTACATAGGTAACAATTTTACCCTCTTCGCGAACAAAGCGGCGAACCTTTATATTCTCACGAACCTTTAAGAACAGCTCTTGTACCATTTCTTCAACAGTCTGTCCGTTCTCTGTGCACTTAAGAAGTGCGTCTAAATCGGCGGGAGCCTCGTTAGCAGCAACCTTTGCGACGCGTTCAGCCAATGCCTTGAACTCGTCACCGCCTGCAACGAAGTCAGTTTCAGCGTTAAGCTCAACAACAACGCCTACGCCGTTTTCATTATATGCACATACAGTACCTTCAGCGGCAATTCTGCCAGCCTTCTTTGCTTGGGAAGCAAGTCCCTTT
>JAZREH010000315.1:0-4374 GCA_045660705.1 Acutalibacteraceae bacterium | reverse complement strand
CGATTGTTTTTGTCGGATATTGGTTCTGGCTGCCGCCTTTTAATATCAGAAGTGAATCAATGTGGAATTTTATTATTTTCGCGGTTGTTGTATTTACGGTTATAAACGCCTTTTCTGATATTTTTGTCTGGCTTGCGGCACACCTTAAAAACAGGGATATCGTGTCGGGGAATAAGCCGAAGTTCAGTTTTAAGCGTTTTTCCCTGCCCGTTAAGATAAGCGCCGTTATTATTGCAACGGTAGTTGTTATCATAATCGGCGGAAATCTTATCGGTGCACAGATTTTTAACGCCTCGCGTTATGAGGAACTGATTACTATTTCCGACGGTGATTTTTCGGATGATGTTGCCGAAATCGGTATGGAGAGCATCCCTGTCGTTGACAAGGATACCGCAGAGCGGCTCGGTCAGCGCAAACTTGGTGAGATGTCTGACCTTGTTTCGCAGTTTGAAATTCAGCCCATTTACACACAGATAAACTATAAGGGTCGTCCTGTGCGTGTAACACCTCTGATTTACGGTGATTTTATCAAGTGGATAAATAACTCGTCAAAGGGTATACCCGCATATGTTACGGTTGATATGACCACACAGGAAACATCGCTTATACGCCTTGAAAAGGGTATTAAGTATTCAACGGGTGAGTATTTTATGCGCAACTTAAACCGCTATCTGCGTTTTAAATATCCCACCGTTATATTTGATAATATTTCCTTTGAAATCGACGACGACGGAACACCGTATTGGGTAGCGTCGGCGGCGACCTACAGAATCGGACTTTTCAGCGGTAAGGATATCTGCGGTGCGGTTCTTTTAAATGCACAAACGGGCGAAAGCAAGTACTATAACATTGACGATGTTCCGCAGTGGGTTGATCAGGTTTACGATTCGGATATGATTACAAACCAACTTGTGTATAACGGTAAATACCGTTCGGGATTTTTTAACTCCATATTCGGACAAAAGGGTGTTTTACAGCCTACCGAGGGATATAACTACCTTGCGATAAACGATGATGTATACCTTTATACGGGTATGACCTCGGTCACAAGTGATGAGTCGAATGTCGGTTTTGTGCTTGTAAATATGCGCACCAAACAGACTAAGTTTTATGCAATTCCAGGTGCCGAGGAATATTCAGCAATGGATTCGGCAGAGGGTCAGGTTCAGCACCTTAGTTACCGTTCGACCTTCCCGCTTCTTCTTAACATTTCCGACCGCCCGACCTATTTTGTGTCGCTTAAAGACGGTGCGGGACTTGTTAAAATGTATGCCTTTGTCGATGTTCAGCAGTATCAGATTGTCGGAACAGGCAACACCGTTGCGGCGGCGCGCACCGACTATATTTCCAAACTTAAGTCCGAAGATGTCGGGGTAGAGGACAAAGAGGAAACCGAAGTTAAAGGTACCGTTTCGGCAATAGCATCGGCGGTTGTTGACGGCAATACGGTATACTTTGTTATGCTTGACGGCGACAGTACCGTTTACACTGTACCCATAACCCTTTCGGATATGTTGCCCTTTGTAAAGGTCGGCGACGGCGTTAGTCTGACCGTAGCAGGTGACGGTGCAGATGTGTCGGTATCGGGCTTTGCACTTATAGCAGAATAATGAAACACACGGTAATAATCGGCGGCGGTGCCGCGGGACTTATGGCGGCATACGGTGCCGCTACGGGTTCTGACGGTACACCGCACGCTGTTATAGTGATTGAAAAAAACCAGCGTGTCGCGCGTAAGGTGATGATAACGGGCAAGGGTCGGTGCAATGTCACGAATAACTGTGATGTTGATACACTGATTTCAAACACCCCCACAGGCGGACGTTTTTTGTATTCGGCGTTCAACCGAATGACATCTGCCGATGTTATGTCGTTTTTTGAGGGGATGAATGTCCCTCTTAAAACCGAGCGCGGCAACCGCGTTTTCCCCGTTTCGGATAAATCTGTTGACATTGTTGACGCGCTTGACAGATGTATGCGTAAAAACGGTGTTAAGATAATAAACGGTACTGCACAGCACATTGATGTGCAAGACGGTGCGGTGACAGGCGTTAAACTTTCGGACGGTAGTGTTATCCCCGCCGACAGGGTTATAGTTGCTACGGGCGGTCTTTCTTACCCCACAACGGGGTCGACGGGTGACGGATATGATATGGCGCGCGAAGTCGGTCACAGCGTGGGCGATTTGCAGCCGTCCTTGGTGCCGCTTGTCTGCCACGAGGGATTTTGCGAGCGCCTTTCTGGACTTTCCCTTAAAAATGTTACACTTTCGTTTTATGAACAGGGCAAGAAAAAGCCTGTATACACCGACCTTGGCGAGATGCTTTTTACACATTTCGGCATATCGGGTCCGCTAGTTTTAAGTGGCTCGGCGCATCTTCGCAAAATGGGTGAAAAGAAGTATACCGCGGTTATTGATTTAAAACCCGCTTTGACGGCAGAACAACTTGACAAGCGGATACTTCGCGATTTTTCCGAAAACAGTAATAAATGTCTTTCAAACGCGCTTGATAAACTGCTTCCTAAAAGTCTGATTCCCGTTGTCATAAATCTTTCGGGAATCGACCCGAAGACCTGTGTTAACCAGATTTCAAGACAGCAGCGTACAGCCCTTGTCGGTACCGTTAAGGGAATATGCCTTAATATAACGGGCTTTCGCCCTATAGAGGAAGCCATAATCACGCGCGGCGGTATAAGTCTTAAAGAAATCGACCCGTCAACGATGCAGTCTAAACTTGTAAACGGACTGTTCTTTGCGGGCGAAATAATTGATGCCGATGCATATACAGGCGGTTTTAATTTACAGATTGCTTTTTCCACAGGTTATCTTGCAGGAACAAGCGCGGTTAAAGGAGAATAAATTATGATTTCAGTTGCAATTGACGGACCTGCGGGTGCAGGAAAGAGTACACTTTCACGCGCGGCGGCAAAGGAACTCGGATACATTTATGTTGATACGGGTGCGATGTACCGTACTGTGGCACTTGCCCTTATCGGTGCGGGTGTTGAAAATCAGGATACCGACGGGGTAAAGGCGGTTTTAGGGCGAATAAATGTCGAACTTAAATTCGTAAACGGCGAACAGCGTGTTTTCCTTGACGGTGAGGATGTGTCGGATAAAATCCGCACGCCTGAGGTTTCGATGCGCGCATCAAGTTCCTCGGCTTTACCTGAGGTCAGGGCATTTTTGCTTGATAAACAGAGAAGTCTTGCCAAAACCAGCGATGTACTCATGGACGGCAGGGATATCGGTACGGTTGTACTGCCCAACGCGACGGTAAAGATTTTCCTTACCGCATCGCCCGAAGAACGCGCACGAAGAAGATTCCTTGAACTTCAGGCTAAGGGTGCACCCGATACCTATGAGCAGGTGTATGAGGATATGGTAAAGCGCGACTATGACGATTCGCACCGCGCTATAGCACCCCTTAAACCCGCCGAGGATTCGATAATACTTGATACTACGGGTCTTGAATTTGAACAGTCGCTTCCACTTATAGTAAAAACGGTAAAGGATAATATAAAATGAAGATAACCGTTGCAAAAACGGCGGGTTTCTGCTTCGGTGTTGACCGCGCCGTAAAGACGGTGTATGACCTGCTTGACAGCGGTGCAAAGGTCTGCACACTTGGACCTATAATACACAACCCTCAACTTGTGGATGAACTTGGAGGTCGGGGTGTGCGTATTGTCGACAGTCCCGAAGATGTCAAAACGGGTGAAACTCTGGTTATCCGTTCGCACGGTGTGGGTGCTGAAATATATGAACGCGCTAAAGGTGTCGGTGCCAAGGTGTGCGATGCGACCTGTCCGTTTGTTTCAAAAATACATAAAATTGTAAACGAACACAGCCGCAACGGATACACCGTTCTTATCGCGGGTGACCCAAACCACAGTGAGGTTATCGGTATAACGGGTCACTGCGAGGGTGAGTTTTTTGTCTTTTCCTCGCCCGAAGAACTGGAAAACCTTTTAGAAAAACACCAAAATTTTGTAAAAAAACCCCTCTGTGCGGTGTCGCAAACCACCTTTAATGAAAAAAAATGGAGAATTTGCGAAGAAATTTTAAAAAAGGTCTATACAAATGCAAAAATATTTGATACAATATGTAACGCAACCTCGATTCGTCAGACCGAGGCCGCGGAACTTTCCCTCATAAATGATGTAATGGTTGTCATTGGTGGGCGGCACAGTTCCAACACATCAAAACTTTACGATGTGTGCAGGTCAGGGTGTGACAGAACGGTTCTGATAGAAACCGCCGCTGAACTTTCTGCGGATGTTTTTAAAGACTGCCGTTCGGTTGGGGTCGTAGCCGGTGCATCTACGCCGGCGGGTATAATAAAGGGGGTCATTCAAACCATGTCGGAAATT
>JAZREH010000314.1:0-5943 GCA_045660705.1 Acutalibacteraceae bacterium | reverse complement strand
CATTTTCCAAGAGGTTGGTTTTACCACCAAAAAACTCGGCACATATGAGGTCGGCGGATTTGTGGCTGATGTTGTAGGTCCGCTTGGTTGCCCGACCGAGTTTGGCAATCCTAAAAGGGCGGTTGTTATCGGCGGCGGTGTAGGTTGTGCTATTGCATATCCGCAGGCAAAGGCGCTTAAAAATATGGGCGTTGTAACCGATATGATTGCAGGTTTCAGAAACCGCGATATCGTAATTTTAGAGGACGAAATGCGGGCAGTCTGTGATAACCTTTATATAACCACCGATGACGGCAGTTACGGTGAAAAGGGCTTTGTTACCGATGTGCTGAAAAGACTTATTGAAAAGGAACAGTACGATCTTGTTATTGCAATCGGACCTATACCGATGATGAAGTTTGTGGCAAAGACCACCGAACCCTTTGGCATAAAGACCATCGTAAGCCTTAACCCGATTATGATTGACGGTACGGGAATGTGCGGCGGCTGTCGTGTAAAAGTGGGCGGCGAAATTAAGTTTGCCTGTGTCGACGGTCCCGATTTTGACGGACATTTGGTTGACTTTGATGAACTTTCGCGCCGCAACGCTTTCTACCGCGAGGAAGAAAGCCACGCCTGCAGAATGGGGGAAATTAAAAATGGCTGATATGTCACCTCTAAAGGTAAAAATGCCTGAACTTGACCCCAATGTAAGGAATAAAAATTTCGAGGAGGTAGCGCTTGGCTATACCCCCGAAATGGCGATGCAAGAGGCAAAAAGGTGCCTTAACTGTAAGAATGCACAGTGCGTTACGGGTTGCCCCGTTAATGTTCAGATACCTGCCTTTATTTCTAAAATTGCAAGCGGCGATTTTAAGGGCGCTTATGAAAAGATTTATGAAACAAGTACACTTCCCGCCGTTTGCGGCAGGGTATGTCCTCAGGAAAGGCAGTGCGAGGGCAAATGTGTCCGCGCGATAAAGGGCGAAAGTGTCGCAATCGGTCGGCTTGAGCGTTTTGCCGCCGACTATTATATGGAAAATTATGAACCCGTAAGGCAGGCGCCCGCCAAAAACGGCAAAAAGGTTGCCGTAATAGGTGCCGGTCCGTCGGGACTTACCTGCGCTGGCGACCTTGCCCGTATGGGGTATGAGGTAACAATTTTTGAGGCTTTTCATACCGCTGGCGGTGTTTTGGTTTACGGAATACCCGAATTCCGTCTGCCAAAGACAATTGTAAAAAAGGAAATCGAGGGACTTAAACTGCTCGGTGTCGAGATTATGACCGATATGGTTATCGGTAAGGTGCTTTCGGTTGACGAAATAATGGATATGGGCTATCAGGCGGTATTTATCGGTTCGGGCGCAGGACTTCCGATGTTTATGGGCATCGAGGGTGAGGGTGCTGTCGGTGTCTATTCGGCAAATGAGTTTTTGACCCGAATAAACCTTATGAAAGCGTATAACGACGGATACGATACACCCATAAAGCGCACAAAATCGGTGGCGGTTGTCGGCGGCGGAAATGTTGCGATGGATGCCGCAAGGTGTGCAAAAAGACTCGGTGCTGAAAATGTATATATCATCTACCGCCGCGGCGAGGAGGAAATGCCTGCCCGTCGCGAGGAAATACACCACGCCAAAGAAGAGGGGATTGAGTTTAAACTTCTGACAAACCCTGTTCGTATACTGACCGACGAAAACAGCCGTGTTACGGGTGTTGAGTGTATAAGGATGGAACTTGGCGAACCCGACAAATCGGGCAGGCGCAGACCTGTTGAGGTTGAGGGCAGTAACTTTACGGTGGATGTTGATTCGGTAATTATGGCGCTTGGCACTTCGCCGAATCCGCTTATACGCAGTACTACCGAGGGCATTGATGCAAATGCGCGCGGATGCCTTGTGGTTGATGAAAATATGCAGACCACAAAACAGGGCGTTTATGCGGGCGGCGATGCCGTTACGGGAGCCGCAACCGTCATACTTGCGATGGGTGCAGGTAAAACTGCGGCAAAATCTATTGACGAATATTTGAGGGACAAATGAAAAGAATAGCAAGTTTTTGTGTCAATCACGATAAACTCGGTAAGGGTATGTATATTTCGCGTACCGACGGCGATGTTGTGACCTATGACATCCGTATGAAGATTCCAAACGGCGGCGATTACCTTTTAAACGGGGCGATGCACACATTTGAACATCTTTTTGCCACATTCGCCCGTAACAGCGGTGTTTCACAGGATGTTGTCTATGTCGGACCTATGGGTTGCCGTACAGGTTTTTATTTACTGCTTCGCGACAGCGTAAGCGGCGCGGCGGCAATAGACCTTGTAAAGGATGCCTTCAGATTTATTGCCGATTATGAGGGCGAGATACCGGGTAGCACCCGTATCGAGTGCGGAAACTACCTTGAACACGACCTTGAGGGAGCAAAAGCATCGGCAAAAGATATGCTTTCGGTACTTGAAAACTGGAACGCCGCGATGCTTTCCTATGCCTTTCACGGCGCCGATTAGGGTGTATTCGTATGCAAATTAAGGTACACAACGGCACCGTCGACCTTTCGGGTACGACGGTGCTTAAAAATGTAGAAATAGAAATAAACACCAACAGCCGTATTGCGGTGGTGGGCAGAAACGGGTCGGGTAAAACCACCCTGCTTCGGCTGCTTTCGGGGGAAATCGGTCTTGCTAATACCGAGGGTGACGGCGGCTTTTTCGCCGTTTCGGGAAGCCCTGTAATCGGTATCCAGTCGCAGATGTCGTTTGCCGATGACAGCATTAAAATGGTGGACGAAATCCGTTCGGCATACACTCAGATACTCGATATTAAAAGGTCGCTTGACGATGCTCAACACGATATGGAAACAGACCAAAGCGAGGAAAATATAAAGCGGTATACAACCTTGCTTGACACCTTTACGGCGCTTGGCGGTTTCTATTTTGAAAAGGAATACGAGGCGGCAATAAAAAAATTCGGCTTTACCGAACAGGACAAACAAAAGACGGTGGGCGAATTTTCGGGCGGTCAGCGTACAAAAATCGCCTTTTTAAAATTACTTCTTTCAAAACCCGACCTTTTACTGCTTGACGAGCCGACCAACCACCTTGATATCGAGGCGGTATCGTGGCTTGAAGACTACCTGCGTGACTATAAAAAGGCGTTTGTCATTGTTTCGCACGACCGAATGTTTCTTGACCGCACGGTAAATGAGGTTTATGAAATAGAACACGGCAAAACCGAAAGATATATTGGCGGATACACCGATTTTGTCGCAAAAAAGCGGGAACGCCGCATACAGCAACAAAAGGAATACGAGGCACAGCAAAAGGAGATTGCCCGTCTGTCCGACCTTGCTGAGCGTTTTCGTTATAAGGCGACCAAGGCGGCAATGGCACAGTCAAAACTCAAACAGATTGAAAAAATGACACCGATTGAGTCACCCGATGCCTATGATAATAAAACCTTTAAGGCGCGGATTGAACCCACTGTTCAGAGTGCCAAGGATGTGCTGATTGTAAACGGTCTTAAAATTGGTTTTGACTCTGTTTTGGCAGAGGTAGGCTTTGAACTTCGTCGGGGTGAGCGGCTTGGAATAATCGGCGGTAACGGTCTTGGCAAGTCGACACTTCTTAAAACCCTTGTGGGCAAAATGCCCGCACTTGGCGGAGAGTTTAAACTTGGCGCCAATGTGACGGTCGGCTATTTCGACCAACAGATGGCGCAGTATTCAAGTGCTGATACGGTGCTTGACGATTTCAGACGCGAATATCCGCACGCGGGCGATTTTGAGGCACGAAGTGCGCTCGGCGCGTTTTTGTTCAGCGGTGAGGATGTCTTTAAAACGGTTGATATGCTTTCGGGCGGCGAAAGGGTGCGGCTTGCACTTTGCAAACTGTTGCGCCGAAATCCCAACTTCCTGATTCTTGACGAGCCGACCAACCATATGGATATTCTTTCAAAGGAAACGCTCGAAGAACTGCTTGAAGATTATACGGGAACATTGCTTTTCGTGTCGCACGACCGATATTTTGTAAACCGACTGGCAGGGCGGCTTATATGTTTTGAAAATGACGGCGTAAAATATTACGATTGCCGTTATGACGAATATCTCTTAAAAAAGAGTCAGGAAAAAATCCAAGACGAAGCGGCGCCGCAGGTAGAAAATGCGCAAAAACCTAAAAAAACCTATACCACACCCGCAAAGGAAAAGGCAAAGCGCGAACGCGCCATAAAAAAGGCAGAGGATACTATAGCCGCACTTGAAGAATTGATTGAAAATCTCAACCGCGAACTTCAAAACGAAGAAAATATAAGCGACTATGTTAAACTTTCAGAACTTGGCGAGGAACTGTCAAAGGCGGAGGAAAATCTCCTGACTGCTATGACCGAATGGGATTTACTTATGGCACAGGAACAGTAAAAATTAAAAAATTTAAGAAAAATAAAAATTTTGCTTGATTTTTGAATACGATTGTGATAGAATACTATTTGCTAACGATTTAGGAAGGAGTGACAGTAATGAGAGAGGGCATTCATCCGCAGTATGAGAAGGTAACCATCAAGTGCGCTTGCGGTGCAGAATTTGAAACACGCTCCACGAAGAAGGACATTCGTTTGGATATTTGTTCTAAATGTCATCCGTTTTTTACAGGTAAGCAGAAGCTGGTAGATACCGGTGGTCGTGTTGACAGATTCAAGAAGCGTTTCGGTATGGAAGACAAATAATCTTTCGATTTTTCACAGTCGTCTGCAATAGCGGACGGCTGTGTGTTTTTTTATCAAAGGAGGTGCGGTGTTTGAAGCGGTATATAACGGTTGACGGCGTATCGTCGGCGGAATATGAGGAAAAGCGTTCGCGCTTTATTGCGGCGGTTTATCATTGCGACAGCGAAAAGCGGGCAAGTGAACTTATTGCTGAAGCGCGCAGTAAATACTGGGATGCGCGTCATAACTGCTATGCTTTTGTACTTCGTGACGGCACCGCGCGTTTTTCTGACGACAGTGAACCGCACGGTACGGCGGGCAAACCTATAATTGATGTAATAAACGGTAGCGGCGCTGTTGATGTTATGATAATTGTCACCCGATATTTCGGCGGTGTTTTGCTCGGAACGGGCGGTCTTGTCCGCGCCTATTCGACCTCGGCACGCGATGCTATGCTTTCGGCACGGCTTGTCGAAATGTGCCCGTGTACCGATTTTTCGGTTGTCTGTGCCTATAGTGACTATGACCGACTTCAAAAACTTATTGAAAATAGTGGAGGTACGGTTTCGGATACACAGTACACCGATAAAATCGAAATTTTCTGTTCGTTCAGGACAGAGGATTGTGAAAATTTTGAAAATTTATTGTGCGAAACCTTTTCCTCAAGGCTTAAAGCCGTAAAAAAAGGTGAAAATTACTGCGCTTTTTCAATAAATCGGGAATAAAATAGAGGAATTTGCAAATTTTTAACTAATATTATATATAGGAGAGTAAAATCGGACAGGAGGCGGCTTTATGGAATGCATAAGGGAAATAAGCGAACGCACCGAGGAACTGACCCTCTGTAAAAATGCGGCGCTTAGCCGTAACAGTAAGGGTCGTGCTGTTTTTGAGGAAAAGTGCGAACTGCGCACCGACTTTCAGCGTGACCGTGACCGCATAATACATTCAAAGGCATTCAGACGGCTAAAGCACAAAACGCAGGTGTTTTTGTCGCCCGAATCTGACCACTACCGCACCCGTCTTACACATACTCTTGAGGTATCGCAGATTGCCCGTACAGTGGCACGCGCGATGCGTCTTAACGAGGATTTGACCGAGGCGATTGCCCTTGGACACGACCTTGGACACACCCCGTTCGGCCACGCGGGCGAAAGGGCGCTTGCCACCCTTTGTGACGGCGGCTTCACACATTTTGAGCAGAGTGTCAGGGTGTGTGGAAAACTTGAAAAATCGGGTAAGTCGGAGGCCAAGCGGT
>JAZREH010000313.1:0-4914 GCA_045660705.1 Acutalibacteraceae bacterium | reverse complement strand
ATTTTGTGCGATTGTTTTACCTTTTTTGCTTGCACGGATAATACTGATCACAAGATACTCAAGCATTATCTGTTTCATCGGGGTGTTGTACTCTTTGACATTTTCGATTTCGTATTCAAGTGCTTTTACCGCCGCAAGTACCATATCGAATTGCTTGTCAGTGAGGTTGGCTAAATAGTCAACGGTCAGATTTATGCTATCAATAGAAACGGTGTTACGAAGCAGACTTTCGTCAAACTTAATATTGTAAATTATTAAGTTTTCATTTACCGATAACGAATGAAAGTCGGTCGGCTTTATAAGAAAGATATCGCCCTTTTTAAGGGAATAGGTATTACCGTTAAGAAGGTGGGTGCCGCTGCCTCCGGCTATGATTTCGATTTCATAAAAATCGTGACAGTGTATTGGATAGTCATAGTCAAGCACAGTATATTTTATGCGGACATCCATATTCTGGCTATATCTGTCCTTTGAAATCAGTAGCGTTTGTCTTTGCATTATCATCACCGTTCCATACTTGGTTTTTCTTATATTAACACACAAATCTTTTATATTCAACAAAATTTTTAAAGGGTGAAAATATTATGCGACATTATTTTTTATCTGAAAACGGAAATTTTTACAAGGCGAATCTTCACTGCCACAGTACATATTCTGACGGCGGTCTGACTCCCGAAGAACTGAAAAAGGTGTATAAGGAAAACGGTTATTCGATACTCAGTATAACCGACCACGAGGGAATTTTTGACCACGGTTATCTTGATGACGAGGACTTTCTGACTATACCGGGTTACGAGCGTGAAATCAACTGCACCGACCCTGTTGTGGGCGGTTGGAATTCTATCAGGACCTGCCATCTGTGCTTTTATCCGAAAGACAGAAATAATGTTAAGTGTGTATGCTTTGACCCCGATTTTGTTCATCCGCACTTTAAATGGATGCATAATCCCGAACTGAAAGCCAAGGTAGAGTATATCGGTGAGCCTTACAAAAAACTGCATTACGATGCCGATTGCATAAACGAGATTCTTGCCGAAAGCAATAAAAACGGATTTTTGGTAACACTTAATCACCTTGAATGGTCGTACGAACTTTATGAGCAGTTCAGTCAGTACGAGGGTATGTTTGCTACCGAAATTTATAATAACGCTTCTTTTGAGTATAATGAGCGTTATTACGATATGCTATTAAGACTCGGCAAGCGTATATACTGTGTTGCGGCGGACGATACCCATTGCAGAAGCGGAAATCCGTATCCCGAATGTTGCGGCGGTTGGGTTATGATAAAGGCTGACGAGTTAAAGCACGAAAGCATAATTTCATCGCTTGAAAGCGGTAACTTCTATGCAAGTACAGGTCCTGAAATAAAGGAACTTTATTTAGAGGACGGCAAGATACATATTACCTGTTCTGAAGCAAAGAATGTTGTGATGTATACGGGCAACCGCCGAAAAGAATTAAAGCGCGCAAATGCTGACGGCGGTGTTACCCACGCTGAATTCAATGCTAATAATATTTATGAATACTTCCGTATTGAGGTAAGGGATTTTGAGGGCAATAAAGCCTTTACAAGAGCATACTTTACCGATACATTTGTAGGGTTGTGATTAAATGAACAACAAGATTTTTTCGGTCGACATCGGCGGTTCAAAACTTATTTGCGGTGTCGTTGGTACCGACGGTACTGTAATTGATACATACAGGGTCGATTATCCAAAGGATTACACCCTCGAAACCGTTGTTGACGGTATAAAACAGGGTTTTGAAAATTTAAAGCACCACGACTGTTTCTGTTGCGGCGTTGCGGTGCCGGGGCTTTGTGACCCCGAAAAGGGTATATGGCTTTATTCACCGTTTTCGGGAATTGAAAATATAATGATTGGCGATATAATTTCCGAAATAACCAATCTTAAAACCTATTGTGATAATGATGTTAATGTTTCGGCGTTGGCAGAACGCTATTTCGGTATCTGCAAAGATGTTGACGATTTTCTGTGGATTACAGTAAGTAACGGAATCGGAGGCGGACTTTTCCTTGACGGAAAACCGTACCTCGGTCACAGTCTGAATGCGGGGGAAATCGGACATTTCATTGTTGAGGAAAACAACGGCAGACTTTGCGGTTGCGGAAATACGGGCTGTCTTGAAGCAATGGCTTCGGGTGCTTCGATTTCTGCAATTTATGAGGACCGCACAGGTGTTTACAAAACCGCAAAGGAAATTGCTCAAATGGCGCGGACGGGTGACAGTGAGTCGGTACTTGTCTGGCAACAGGCGGGCGCCTACATTGGAAAGGCGGCGGCTTATGCTATAAACCTTTTAGGCCTTGATACGGTAGTTCTCGGCGGCGGTGCGGCACAGGACTTTGATTTAATTGAGGGCAGTGCTATGCAGTCGATGAACAGATATCTGTTTAAAAGGGCAAATCCCGATGCGCGTATTTTACATTCAAATCTTGGTGGCTATGCAGCACTGAAAGGCGGCGCTGCATTGGTGATTCACAAAATAGGAGGATAATTATGAATAAGGTAATCAGTGAATATATAGCCGATATAAAAAGGCTTTGCGATATAGTTGAAGCCGAGGAACTTGACAGGGTTTGCACACTTTTGCTTGACAGTTACAAGGCGGGCAAAAAGATTTTTGTTGCGGGAAACGGCGGCAGTGCGGGCACATCAAACCATTTTTGCTGTGATTTCGGAAAGAACGCAGTAAAAGGCGATACAAACCGTCCTAAAATCATTTCGCTTTCGGCGAATATTGAGGTATTGACTGCACTTGGTAACGATTTTAGTTATGCCGATGTCTTTTCCGAACAACTTAAAAACCTTATGTGTGACGGTGATATTATACTGCTTATTTCGGCAAGCGGTAATTCGCCCAATGTTGTAAAGGCGGCAGAGTATGTTAAATCCCGAAACGGTAAGGTAATCGGATTTACAGGCTTTGCGGGCGGAAAACTTAAGGAAGTGTCGGACATTTGCGTTAATATACCCTCTGATTCTTATGAGAAAATTGAGGATTTACATATGATGCTTACGCATATTATTGTCTGCTATTTCAAGGCACAGGGATTAGGGGAGGCATAAAAATGGCAAAACCCGTATTTGACCGCGAACATCTTGCGCTTGCACGCCGTGCGGCGGGTGAGGGTATGGTTCTGCTTAAAAATGATAATAAAACTCTTCCGCTTTCAAAGGATAAACCTATAGCACTTTTCGGCAGAAACCAACTTGAGGTTTTTAAGGGCGGCGGCGGTGCCGCAGATTTGTGGGCAATCCCGTATGTTTCCTTTGCCGATGCGCTGAACGAGATTGGTACGGTTTATCAGCCGATGTTAGATAAGTACAGGGCTTATTTTGAGGCAAACCGCAACAACGCCATCAATAAGGTGCAGTATAAATGTACTTGGTCACTTCCCGAAGTGCCGCTTAAAGACTGTGAAGTTGAGGCGGCGGCAGAGATTTGCGATACCGCCGTGGTGTTTATCGGTCGTTATGCCAGCGAAAGTATGGATGTAAAGGATGTTTCGGGCGAATACCGTATAACGGGCGGGGAAAGTGCAATGCTTTCTAAAGTTACCAAAAACTTTAAAAACATTGTTTTGGTACTTAATCTCCCCGGAATGATGGATATGCTTTTCCTTGACGAGTATAAAATTGACGCCGTTTTGCAGGCATATATGCCTGGTATGGAGGCGGGAAACGCCCTTGCCGATATCCTTTACGGCGATGTTACCCCAAGCGGAAAACTTCCCGACAGTTGGGCAAAAAGGAACTATGAGTACCCCACAAACGAAACCTTCGGCACAAATAAGGTTGTCTATTCCGAGGGTATTTATATGGGATACCGTTACTTCGATACCTTTAAAAAGGATGTATTGTTCCCGTTCGGTTTCGGCCTTTCCTATACCGATTTTGCATATGAAACGACAGGCTTTAATATTGAAAAGACGGTCGTCAGCATTGATGTAAAGGTCAAAAATATAGGTGAAGTAAGTGGTAGGGAAACGGTACAGTGCTATCTGTCTGTACCTGACGGCGAACTTGAACAGCCGTATCAGGTACTGTGCGGTTTTGAAAAGACCAAACTTTTAAAGCCTGACGAAAGCCAGACCGTTACTATAAAGGCGGATCTGCTCGATTTTACTTCATACAGTGAAAAACGGGCATCGTATATACTTGAAAACGGTAAATATATCTTCAGAATCGGCAGTCATTCAAGGAATACCACACCCGTCGGTGCGGTGACGATTGACGATACGGTTATTTGTAAGGTTGTTAAAAACAGACTTGTACCCGCCGAAGAAATAAACGAACTCAAAAAGGAAGAAACATTTGTTGAGGATTTCGGTGATATCACAGTCTTAAAGGCTGATTTCAGTGAATTTAAAACCGAAGTACCGCCCACCGAAATTATACATACCGAACTTAAAAAGGGTAAAGAATGTACCTTTGCTGATGTTGTTGCGGGAAAGGCTACGGCTGAAGAACTTGTCGCACAACTCAGTGATGATGAACTTGCTAAACTGCTTACAGGCGACGGTCCTACTAAACGCCGAAAGATTGGAATTGAAGACAAGGAACTTGCGGCAGGCGAGGGTACACATACCCACCCCGTAAAGGAATTTGGTATTCCGGCATCGGTTATGCAGGACGGTCCTGCGGGTGTCAGGGCAAGTGGCTTTACAAACCCCATTCCGCCCGTTGAAGAAATCGTCGGCAACGACTGTATCGCATTTCCTTGCGCGACACTTCTTGCCGCCGCGTGGGATAGGGAACTGATGCGTGAAATCGGTGCCGCGATTGCTGTCGATATGGACCGTTACGGATATAACGGACTTTGTGCACCGGGTGTTAACCTCCACCGTCATCCAAGATGCGGACGAAACTTTGAATATTATTCCGAAGACCC
>JAZREH010000312.1:0-10989 GCA_045660705.1 Acutalibacteraceae bacterium | reverse complement strand
CTCCCCGGTGCGGAGATGTACCACAGCGATATGTGCGCTGATTTTATGGCGGGCGAGATTGGTTACGGCACCATCCTGCACGACGGCGGTCTGCTTGATATACTTTATATCGGTGTTAAGACCTGCATTTACCCCTGCCTTATATTCCTTGGAATCGGCGCTATGACCGACTTTGGTCCGCTGATTTCCAACCCCAAGTCACTTTTACTCGGTGCCGCGGCACAGGTTGGTATTTTCGCCACCTTTATCGGCTGTGTTTACCTGTTCGGATTTGAACAGGAAGCCGCCGCATCCATCGGTATCATCGGCGGTGCCGACGGTCCTACCGCTATCTACACCACCTCGAAACTGTATCCCAGTCTGCTTGGCCCCATTGCCGTTGCGGCATACAGTTATATGGCGCTTGTTCCCGTTATTCAGCCTCCGATTATGAAGTTGCTGACCACCAAGAAAGAGCGCGCTATCGTTATGAAGCCGCTGCGTGTGGTTTCAAAAACCGAGAAAATAATCTTCCCGATTGCGGTTACAATATTTGTAGCCCTGCTTGTTCCGTCGGCAACCCCGCTTGTCGGATGCCTTATGCTCGGTAACCTGTGGAAAGAATCGGGCGTGGCAGAACGCCTTTGCAAGACGGCACAAAACGAACTTATGAACATCGTCACCATATTCCTTGGAATATCGGTCGGTGCCACCGCAACCGCATCGTCTTTCTTGAACGGTCAGACCCTTGCCATCCTTGCAATGGGTATCGTTGCATTCGGTATGGGTACCGCAGGCGGTGTAATACTTGCCAAGATAATGAACCTGTTCAGCAAGAACAAGGTAAATCCCCTTATCGGTTCGGCGGGCGTTTCGGCTGTTCCTATGGCGGCACGCGTTTCGCAGTCGGTCGGTCAGAAAGCCAACCCGTCAAACTTCCTGCTTATGCACGCGATGGGTCCGAATGTTGCGGGCGTTATCGGTTCGGCTATTGCCGCGGGCGTGCTTATTGCACTCTTTAGTTAATATAAGGAGAATTAAATATGGAAAAGAAACCGTTATATATAACCGATACCATTCTGCGTGATGCCCACCAGTCACAGGCGGCTACCAGAATGCGTATCGAAGATATGATTCCCGCACTTGAAAGACTTGATAAAATCGGTTACTGGTCGGTTGAGTGCTGGGGCGGTGCGACCTTCGATTCCTGTATGCGCTTCCTCGATGAGGACCCGTGGGAAAGACTTCGCACCATCAAAAAGCATATGCCCAACACTAAACTCCAGATGCTTCTTCGCGGACAGAATCTGCTCGGTTACAAACACTATGCCGATGATGTTGTTGATATGTTCGTTAAAAAGTCGATTGAAAACGGTATTGATGTTATCCGTATCTTCGACGCGCTTAACGATGTCCGCAACATCGAACAGGCTCTTAAGTCCTGTAAAAAGTACGGCGGTATTGCCGAAATCGCCTTGAGTTACACCTCAAGCCCCGTCCACAACGAGGAATACTTTGTAGAACTTGCAAAGACCCTTGAAAAGATGGGCGCCGATGTTATCTGCATCAAGGATATGGCAAACCTGCTTCTGCCCTTCGATGCATATTCACTTGTGAAGAAACTTAAGGAAAGCGTTAAATGCCCCATCCACCTGCACACCCACAACACAACGGGTACAGGCGATATGACCTACCTTATGGCTTGTCAGGCGGGCGTTGACATTGTTGACTGTGCTCTTTCGCCCTTTGCAAACGGTACTGCAAACCCCTCGACCGAGGCTCTTGTTGCAACCCTGCAGGGAACCGATCGCGACACAGGTCTTGACCTTGAAAAACTTTCGGATGTTGCGGCACACTTCCGCACCGTTGCCGACAAGATGAAGGCAGAGGGCACACTTGACCCCAAGGTGCTTAATGTTGATGCCAAGACCCTTCTTTACCAAGTTCCCGGCGGTATGCTTTCAAATACCATTTCGCAACTTAAGCAGGCAGGCAAAGAGGATAAGTATTACGATGTTCTTGCCGAAGTTCCGCGCGTTCGTGCCGACTTTGGTTATCCGCCCCTTGTTACCCCGACCAGCCAGATTGTCGGAACACAGGCGGTTATGAATGTTATTTCGGGTGAGCGTTACAAGATGGTTCCAAAGGAATCAAAGGGACTTCTTCGCGGTGAATACGGAAAACTTCCCGCCCCCGTTAACGAGGATGTTCGCAAGAAATGTATCGGTGATGACGAGGTTATAACCTGCCGTCCCGCCGACCTTATTGAGCCTGAACTTAAAAAATACGCCCTTGAAATGCGTGAAAAGGGCATCGGCAAGTCGGAGGAGGATGTACTCAGTTACGCCCTGTTCCCCGCCGTTGCCGAAAAGTTCTTTAAGGTAAGGGATGCTGCTCCAGCCGTTGACGAAAACGGTGTACGCACCCTTATTGTTGAAGATTTATCTGAATAACAGCAAAAAACTTGGCACCCGCCGTTTGGTGGGTGCCATTGTTATTTTAACAGAAATACAAATTTATTTATGATGGGTTGCAAGGTCTTTTGATTTTATATACCGCCTTATAATAACCGCGTACATAATTGCCTGAATCAGTGCGGCAAGTCCCCACGAAATCGGGTAGGACATAAACAGCACCGTCCAGTTTCTGAAATATTGGAAAATCGTTCCTATCCATATAAGTCGGAATATGCAGTTGGCGAAAACCGTCGCAATCATCGGTGCCATCGAATGATTCATACCGCGCAGAACACCCGAAAAAGTATGCATTATTGTTGCAACGAAGTAGAAAAGCGGAATAAGATACATCTTTATAACGCCGTACTCGATAGCGGCAGGCGAATCGGTGATATAAAGGGACAACAGCGGCCGCGCAAAGATTGCCGAAAGTGCGCCGAAAATAAGTTCCAATATGATTCCAACGGTTAGGTTTATACGAAGTGTCTTACGCACGCGGTCAATCTTTCCCGCACCGTAGTTTTGTCCCGCAAAGTTGACGGTCGCCTGATTGAACGCCTCAACAGGTGCCCAGACGAATCCTTCAATATTCGTAACGGCGGCAGAACCTGCAACGGCGGCGGCAGAAAAGGAGTTTACCGAACTTTGGATAATTACATTTGAAATCGAAAAGGTCATATTCTGAAGTCCCGCGGGGACGCCGATTTTAAGTATAGCCTTGATTTGTGCGGGATAAAAGCCGATGTTTTTAAAGGAAAAACGGCAAAAATCTTTTTTTCGCATAAGGTTTATGACGACAAGTGCCGCCGAAACACACTGTGAAAGTGTTGTCGCAAGGGCAACACCCGCCACATTCATATCGAAAAACAAAACGAAAACAACATTCAGCACAACATTTATAACGCCCGCAAGGGTAAGGAAAAAAAGCGGATTTTTTGTATCGCCGTCGGCACGAAGCACCGCCGCACCGAAGTTATACACCATAATGGGTATCATACCGAGAAAATAAATTTCAAGATACAGCGACGAAAGCGGCAAAACCTCTTTAGGGGTTTTCATAAGTTCAAGCATCGGGGTTGCGGCAAAGAATCCAACAACGGTAAGTATTGCGCCGCTTATAACGGCAAGGGGGAGTGCGGTATGAACCGTTTTTTTAACGGCTTCTTCGTTGCCCGCACCTATAGCGGTTGCCGCCGCAACACCTGCACCGATTGACAAACCGACAAACAGGTTTATAATAAGATGTACAAGGGAACCCGTAGCACCCACCGCCGCAACCGAATTACTTCCGCAAAACCGACCCACAACAACAAGGTCGGCGGCGTTGAACATCAGTTGCAAAAGATTTGTAAATATTACGGGAATGGCAAAGGAAACTATCTTTTTAAAAAGCGGACCTTCGCACATATTCATATTTGCCGATATTTTGCGTGCAACCGTAGCAGATGCCATAAAACCACCCCAAAACAGTAAGAAAAAAGAGCCTTATACACGATTCAATGTCATTATACTCCTCTGAAAAATAAAGTCAACCTCAAAAAAACGCGCCGAAACGCCTTGTTAGAAAAATAAAACAGGCATTTATTAGTGCTTTTGTCTAATAAAAATTTCCAAAACATTGTTTTAAAAAATCTTTTTGTGAAAACCAACCAAAAAACAGCCAAAATATAGTTGCTGATAACACTTGAAAAAATAATTTGAATATTGTATTATATAAGGGTAATAATAAATGTGATATTATGATTGGGAGATGTTCTGAATGTCGAAAATCACGGTAACGGGACTGTCAAATCTCATTGAGCGTAAACTGTCCCACAATTTTGGTGTGTCGCCCGAACAGGCATCGGACGAAATTTTTTACAAAGCCTGTGTTCTTTGCCTGCTTGATATTATGAGTGAACGCCGCGCCGCCTTTAAAAAGTCGGCAGACGAACAAGAGGCAAAAACCGTATATTATATGAGTATGGAATTTCTTATGGGCAGGTCCTTTAAGAACAATCTATATAACCTTGAACTTACCGAAACTATGCGCAAGGCGCTTGCAAAATTTAAGGTAAAACTTGACAATCTTTACGAGTTTGAGCCCGATGCAGGTCTTGGCAACGGCGGTCTTGGCCGACTTGCCGCCTGTTTCCTTGACGGTCTTTCAACAGGCAGTTACCCCGCAATGGGTTACTGTATAAAATATGAACTTGGTATCTTCCGTCAGAAACTTGTTGACGGATGGCAGACCGAAATGCCCGATTTCTGGCTCCCCGGTGGCAGTGTATGGCTTGAACAGCGCCCGTCAAGTGCCGTCGATGTAAACTTTGACGGTCAGATAAACGAGTGGTGGGACAACAACTATCACCATATCGAGCATACGGGTTACAACACCGTTCACGCAATGCCCTACGACCTGATGGTTGCGGGTAAAGACGGCAAAACGGTCAATGTTTTGCGCCTGTGGAGTGCCGAGTGTCAGGACTTTGATATGTCGGCGTTTAATCAGGGCGATTATGTCCGCGCACTTGAACAGCGCGCCAATGCCGAGGCGATATCCAAGGTGCTTTACCCCGAAGACAACCATATGGAGGGTAAGTCGCTGCGTCTTCGTCAGCAGTATTTCCTCGTATCGGCATCGGTACAGGACATTTTAAACCGTCACCTCAGAAAGTACAACACGCTTGACAATCTTCCCGAAAAGGTGGCAATCCACATCAACGACACCCACCCGACCCTTGTTATTCCCGAACTTATGCGCTTTTTACTTGACGAGTGCGGATACGGTTGGGATAAGGCGTGGGAACTTGTACGCGGCACCGTTGCCTACACCAACCACACCATAATGAAAGAGGCGCTTGAGTGTTGGCAGGAAAGTATGTTCAAACACCGTCTGCCCCGTATTTATCAGATAGTACAGGAAATTGACCGCCGTCACCGCGGCGAGGTACTGTCCAAAACGGGCGACCCCGCACTTGTTTCACGCACCGCCATTATCGGCGACGGTTTTGTGCGTATGGCAAACCTGTGTGTCGCAACCTGCCACACCGTAAACGGCGTTTCAAAACTGCACAGTAAGATACTGACCGACCAACTTTTCACCGACTTTTACAAGATGACCCCCGAAAAGTTTACCAATGTTACCAACGGTATCGCACACAGGCGTTGGCTTTGTCAGGCAAACCCCGAACTTACCGCTTATCTTACCGAACTGATTGGCGACGGCTTTATAAAGGATGCGGGCGAACTTGAAAAACTTGCCGCATTTGCCGACGACAAGGCGGTTCTGTCAAAACTTGAACAGATAAAGCACTCGAACAAGGTGCGCCTTTCAAACTATGTAAAGGAAAACTGCGGTATTGCGCTTGACCCCAATTCGGTATTCGATATGCAGGTAAAGCGTCTGCACGAATACAAGCGTCAACACCTCAACGCCCTGCACATTATATCCGATTATCTGTATCTTAAGGAAAATCCCAACGCCGATTTTGTGCCTAAAACCTATATTTTCGGCGCTAAAGCGGCATCGGGCTACCTCTTTGCCAAAGAGATTATACAGATGATTTACAAACTGTCAACCGTTATAAACAACGACCGCACCGTTAACGACAAGATGCGGGTGCTTTTCCTTGAAGATTACCGCGTGACCCTTGCCGAACTGATGATTCCCGCCGCCGAAATAAGCGAGCAGATTTCACTTGCTTCGACCGAAGCAAGCGGTACGGGCAATATGAAGTTTATGATGAACGGCGCAATAACCCTCGGTACCGAGGACGGCGCAAATGTCGAGATTCACTCGGCAGTCGGCGACGACAACATCATCATCTTCGGTATGCAGACCCCCGAAGTGCTGTCACTCCAGAAAAGCGGATACAATCCGAGCCGTTACTACAACAACAACCCGCAACTGAAAGCGGCGCTTGACTTTATCGGAAAGGGTATCGCAGGCAAGCCGTTTGACAACATCTACAACACCCTCAAAGGTTGCGACCACTATATGGCGCTTGCCGATTTTGCCGACTACTGTGCCGCACAGGACAAAGCATCCGAACTTTACCGCGACCGCGATACCTGGAACAGAATGTCGCTTTTAAACATTGCAAATTCGGGCATTTTTGCCGCCGACCGTTCGATTGATGACTACGCCAAGAATATCTGGCATATAAAACCTGTAGAATAAGATTATGAACTACTATCCGTTCGATTCAAGAAACAGTTTATATAAAAACCACATCGGCGCCGCAGTCGAGGGCACTACCCTCACTCTGCGGCTGCTGCTGCATAAAGATGCGCAGGTAAACACTGCGTTTTTGCGTATCCGCGACGACAGTAAAATGCAGGTTGACGAGGTGGAACTTACCCCGCGCGAATGGCTTGGTGATTACAGGTTTTACGACTGTGAACTCACCTTGAACGAGGGTCTTTACTGGTATTCTTTCCGCTACACAAGTGCCTTTGGTGAGTTTTTTGTAACCAAAACCGACACCTCACTCGGCATAATACAGGAAAACGGCGCGTGGTGGCAACAGACCGTCTTTCAGAAAGATTTTTCCACCCCCGACTGGCTTGCGGGCGGTGTGATATATCAGATTTTCCCCGACAGGTTTTACTGTTCGGGAAAAGCGAAACAAAACATACCCGACGACCGTTTTTTATGCAGTTCTTGGCGGCGGGTACCCGAACACCGTCAAAACGGCGAAAAGTACTCGCTCGGCAACGACTACTACGGCGGGGATATTGCGGGAATTACCGAAAAACTGCCCTACCTTGAGGAACTTGGCGTTACCTGTATATACCTGAACCCGATTTTTGAGGCACATTCAAACCACCGCTACAACACGGCGGATTATATGAAAATCGACCCGATGCTGGGCGATACCGACGACCTTAAAACCCTTTGTCGCGAGGCGCAAAAACGCGGCATTTCGGTAATACTTGACGGCGTGTTTTCCCACACAGGTGCCGACAGTATCTATTTTAACCGATACGGCAGATACGGCAGCGGCGGCGCCTACAACGACCCCGACTCCCCCTACAGCGGGTGGTACAACTTTAAAAACTTCCCCGACGAGTATGCGGCGTGGTGGGATGTTCCGTCACTTCCCGAAACCAACGAGGAAAATCCCGATTTTGCCGAGTTTATAACGGGCGAAAACGGGGTGCTTCGGCACTGGCTTCGCGCGGGTATAAGAGGTTGGCGGCTTGATGTTGCCGACGAACTTCCCGACTCGTTCCTTGACAGGGTGCGCGATGCCGTCAAGAGCGAGCGCAGTGATGCCTACATCCTCGGTGAGGTGTGGGAGGACGCGTCAAACAAGATAAGTTACGGTGTCCGCCGCCGTTTTCTGCGCGGCAGACAACTTGATTCGGTTATGAACTATCCCTTTGCAAACGCCATTATTGACTTTGTCTGCGGCGGCGATGCAAAGCGGCTTGTAAACACGGTACTCGACATATGCGAAAACTATCCGCCCGCGTGTGTGCGGCTTTTGATGAACCACATCGGCACACACGATACAATGCGGATACTGACCCGACTTGCACGAAAGGATACCCCCGTCGGCGACCGCGAATGGCAGTCGCGGCAGACCCTTTCGCGCGACGAATACGCGCGCGGTGTTGCCCTTTTAAAGATTGCCGCCGCGATACAGTTCACACTCCGCGGTGTGCCGTCGGTATTTTACG
Source organism: Acutalibacteraceae bacterium (assembly GCA_045660705.1). Lineage (GTDB taxonomy): Bacteria > Bacillota > Clostridia > Oscillospirales > Acutalibacteraceae > UBA737. Next base: position 2,887 of record JAZREH010000312.1, on the reverse strand, counting down.
GCGACGAGGCGGGTGTTGAGGGCTACGGCGACCCGTTTTGCCGAATGGCGTACCCGTGGGGTGACGAGGACAGAACTCTGCCCGATTATTACAGAAAACTTGGAAAATTGCGTAGCGACTGCGCCGCTTTCAAGGACGGTGATTTTAACCCGCTTATTGCCGAGGGCGGACGGCTTGCCTTTGAACGGGTGGGCGGTGACTCGGCAGTACTGACCGTTATAAACAACACCGACTCTGCGGCGGATTTTCCGCTTTTTGACGGCTACAAAAATGCACGCGCACTGCTTGGCAAAAAGCCTGATGGCGACAGAATACACCTTTTAGCGGGCGAAGTTCTGATTATGGTGAAATGATATGACCGATTTATGGAGTTATCTTAAAAACGCCGACAAACCCATTGTACTTTACGGTACGGGCAACGGCGCCGACAAGGTTTTCAGTCGCCTTTGCGCCGACGGGGTTCCCGTTTCGGGGGTCTTTTCGTCGGCGGGGTTTAAGAAAAACCGCACATTTTACGGGCACAGCGTATGCGATTATGAAACGCTTAAAACCAACCTTGGCGAAATGATAATACTTGTCTGTTTCGGTACCGACTGCGAGGAGGTGCTTGAAAACATCGCGGCACTCTCCCGCGAAAACGAGTTTTATGTGCCCGATGTTCCCGTTTACGGCGAGGACATTTTCGATATCGGCTTTGCGCGCAAAAACGCCGACAAACTTAAAAAGGTTTACGGTATGCTTGCCGACGAAACATCGAAAAGGGTATTTGAAAACATTGTTTATTTCAAACTGACGGGAAAGGCAGAATACCTCTATAAAATCGAAACCGATTTTAAGGAGGAGGAAAAACTGCTCTGCCTTGGACCCGACGAGCGATTTTTAGACCTTGGTGCCTTTACGGGCGATACGGTGGCACAGTTTGTAGAGTCGGTTGGCATTTATAATGGCATTTTTGCGGTTGAACCCGACAGCAGAAACTACCGAAAACTTTGCGAAAACACAACCCACCTCAAAAACATTACCACCCTCAACTGCGCGGTGGGCGATGCAGACGGCACGGTTACCATCTCAAAACAGCACGGCACAGGAATCGGCGGCACATCGGGTGTCTGCGCGGTGGGCTGCACCACCGCTGAGACGATTGCAAAAAACTTTGCACCGACATTTATTAAAATAGATGTCGAGGGTGCCGAGGCGGCGGTCATAAAGGGCGCTCAAAACACCGTACGGCAGACAAAGCCCAAAATGAAGATTGCCTGCTATCACAATTCATACGATATTTTCGATATCGCACTTCTGATAAACGAAATATATGGCGGTTACAAAATTCACATACGGCACCGCCGCTGTCTTCCCGCGTGGGACACCGACTTTTTCTTTATTCCTTAAATACATAAAGTTTGAAAAAGACAGGTGGTTTTATGAAAATGAGTTTCAAAGCACATCCGCTTATGATACTTCGTTTCATAAAGCCGCTTGTTTTTATTGCCGTTTTACCCCTTGTCCGCGCCGTAGTATACTACCTTATAACGGGTAACAGGGGCGGGGTAATTGTTCCGACCGTCACACTTCTTGCCGCAATAATTTTTATCGCGGTTAAACGCTGGCGAAGTATTTTGCTGACCGTTTCAAAACATCACATTACCATTTCGCGCGGCTTTTTTATAAAGGGCAGAGCACAGATTGATTTTTCAAAACTTTCAAGCGTTACATTTAAAGAAAATCCCATTGACAAAATAGCGGGTGCCGTAACCTTGTGCATAAACACCGAGGCAGGAAGCGCCCAAAAAGATGACTTTAACATTAAAATATATGTCCGCGACGGGGCGAAACTGTCGCGGTATATCTACGGCGAGGGAGGACAGACCGCGCTTTGCGTATCGCCTGTAAAGATTGCGGCAATGGCGGCAACCACCTCGTCAGCGGTGTCGGGGCTTTTAATCGGGGTGCCGATTTTAAACCGAACCGCCGCCCTTTTCGGTTTTGCGCTTTCGGACTATCTGCCCGACAAAATCGGTGCTTTCGGTCAGACACTTCGCATATTTACCGTCCTGCTTCTTTTGGGATACCTTTTTTCGGCACTGCTTTTATTTTTTAAAAATCTTTTTTTAAAGGTCTATACAGACCGCGAAAAATTTCAAATCTATTCGGGTTTATGGGTTAGGCGGCGTTCGCTTTTTTACAAAAGCAGTATAAATAATGTAACCGTCGAACAGACCACGCTTATGCGACTTTTCGGACTTTTTATGCTGCGCGTATCGGTAGGCGGTTACGGTGACGAACGGGGCGGGCGCGCCGTCATCGTTCCCTGCGGCAGTATGAATGATATAAAAAAGCATTTTTTACAGTTTTTCCCGTTTATAGGTACAAAAACCGCGCCTATCAAACCCCTACGCGGCAGAAAAGCACTTTCCCGTTTTTTCTTTGTCCCCGCCTGCTTTTTTGCCGCGGTTATGGCGGTCAGCAGTTTGGCGCTTTTACTTTTCCCCGCATTTTTTAAGGTTATAATCTTTTTATCCTTTGTGGCGGCGGCGATTATTTGCTATTACTGTAACCTTTGCCTTTACAACTACCGATTCGGGCAGATAACATTCGGCAAAAACATTTCGGCGCGGGCAACAAAAGGTTTTTTAATACGCGAATTTTACTGCGAAAAAGAACGGGTTGGTGAAATAAAACTAATTCGCTACCCCGCCGACCGACGGTACGGTACCTGCAAGGTGAAAATTACGGTAAGAAGTCGGTACGCCGACAGTATAAAGGTCAGAAATGTCGGATTTGACGGTGTAAAAAATGCGATTTTAAGATGCTACGGTGAATAAAAAACAATCCCTTGCCAAAAATATTTTCGGAGGGTTGATTTTTTATGCTTATTAAATGTTTATGG